>JALNYY010000111.1 GCA_023229605.1 Methylobacter sp. | reverse complement strand
AGAGTAATCTAGCCGTTGCGCTTATTCAACCGCAATGGTTACTCTCCCCAACCGCTTACAGTTCTTTCTGTTGCAAATAGCGCCGCAAAAAATCCAATGCCAGTAACGCCGCCTGATTTTGTTTGCGTTCGATAGGGCCTGCCACTGATCCGGCGGCCTGAAAAAATCCATCTTTAGTCAGCAGCGTGTTATGTAGATTAATGGCTAGCTCTTTATCGTGAAATGCTTGCTTGTCCCCGGAATAGAGCTGAATCAGCACAAAATCGGCGGTGCCGGTCTTGTGTATTTCGCCGGCAATGGCCTGTGCGGTTGCCGGTAAATCATTGATATTGACGGTGACTCCAAGCTTTTGACATAGCCGCTCCAAAGATTGCTCGTAGCGGGTTTCCAACAACCAGTCTTTGCCTATGCACTTCGCCGCAAGCAAGCCCTGACTGGCTGTTTCAACCACAGCCATCGTGTGTTTCCCGGTAGTCATCAGCTGATCGACGGTAAATACCAAGTCGCCGCTGGTCTGTCCCAAGCCGTCAATAGCAAACACATTGTCGCCCAACTCTGCCGCAACTTTTCCGACCAATGCTGTCAAGGCTGCTTCAGGATAATCGTGCGGAAACAGCAATTTGGTTTGCACATCATCAGAACTTGCCCGAAAACCCAGCTGCACTTGGGCCGGAATTTCAATCGCACTGATCCGCTGCTGGATAGCCGACTCGCCTAAGCCAAACGTCCTGATAGTAATTAGTTTGTCAGGGCGCAATAAAAACCGGCTTGCCAGCGTCGGCCCGATGGATTCCAGAAATAAATGGCGCATTTCCGAAGGTACGCCGGGGACAAAGGCAAACCAGCAGCGTCCGGCTCGCAGCGAAAAACCCGGCGCAGTACCCCAGGCGTTGTCGATACGCTCGGCGCCTTTCGGAAACATCGCCTGCTTGCGGTTCGATTCGGGCATAACCCGGTTTCTGCGCGCAAAAAAACGTTGAATCTGTTCAAAGGCAACCTCATCAAATTCCAGCGGCAGGCCGAACGCTTTGGCGACGGCCTCGGCGGTCAAGTCATCGCTGGTAGGCCCGAGCCCTCCGGTGCAAATACAGCAATCCGCGCGCACTGAAATTTCCCGCAGCAGGGCTGTCAAATCATCCAGCTTATCGCCTACGGCGGTATGCCGGGTTACCGTAAAGCCCATATTGACGACCTGCTCCGACAACCAGGCCGCATTGGTATCGACGGTTTGCCCGGTAACGACTTCTTCGCCTTGGGAGAATATTTCTAATATTGGATTCATGCTGAAAAACTCATCGTTAAGTAATCGATTTAACGGCTGCGCGAGGACGGTAAGCTCTACAAGAACCAATGGCTGCTGGTTCCGCCCATCAGCACACTATGCCAGAACGGCAATGTAATCAAACTGATTGCCGTCGTTACCGTTACCGCCATCGCGTACAGCGAACTATCCAGCCGGTAGCGGTCGCAAAAAACGATGCCCAACACCATGCTCGGCATCGACAGGTCGAGCACTGCCGCCGCCCGGTACTCTCCGGTCATCGGCAAAAAACCGACCAAAACCATTGCAAATAACGGCATCAACGCCATTTTGATAATGATAACGGGGATAACATAAGGGATATTGCGGACGGTTACCGCCTTCCAGCTTAAAGCCAGCCCCAAAGAAAACAGCATCAACGGCACCACGGCAGCTGACAGTTTTTGCAGCACCCCAAAAAGCCAAACCGGCGCAACCACGCCATTAATATTCAAAATAACCGCAACAGCCGCCGCCCAGAACGGAGGCGCATTAAAAAACAGCCACACCGACCTCGGCTTTTCCGCGGTTTCTTCGCCGTAGCGCCGCGCCACCATCAGGCCGGCGGTAAACAATAACGGCGTGGCTGCAAACAGGTCCATCTGTATAACCACCGATCTGGCCCAGCTGCCGAAGGTCTGCTCTAAAACCGGCAAGCCCAGATAAGTGACATTGGGAAATGCGGCCGCCAGCATCATCGCCCCCAAGCGCCTGTCTTCAAACCTGAACAGAGCGCCAACCATCCAGAGGCAGAACATGGCGGCGACAATACTGCCCACGCCCAGCAAGGTATACTGGAACGAATGCAAGCCTATATCCGCAGTCCATAACACTTCCAGAACCATGGCCGGCAGCAGCAGATAATAGACCACCGTGGTCAAAACCTGCCGCGTTTGCTCGGCTGACAGCCCCGCCGGTCTTGCAAAACGCCATACTGTACCGCACACCATTATCAGGGTCATTTGTATTAATGTTGAGTTCATAATCCGGGACTATTGTGACAATAGTGAATTTTAACATTCACCGTTAAAACAAGTTCCGGTAATATATGTCGACTTATTATTCGGGAGCGTTAAGTGCGTTTATTTTCAAGATATTGCCGGCTCGGTGTTTTCTTATTGATACTCAGCCCTGTTGCCGTTGCGGAAACTGATGTCATCTCGCCTAAAGACGCTGCTGCAATGCGCGTCAGGAACAAGGCGGTTATTGTCGATGTACGTGAAAACGGCGACTGGAATGAACACCAAATTCACGGCGCCATTCATATTCCGCTATCCCAATTAAACGAACGGCTGCCGGAACTCGAAGCTTACAAAAACAGCCCGATCATCACGCAATGCCAAGCCGGCATGCGTTCCGCGCAAGCCCAACTGATATTAAAGGCGGCGGGATTTTCCAAGGTTTACTTAATGAACGGCGGAATACAGGCTTGGCATGAACAAGGCTTAGTGACTGAATAAGCCGTAGGATGGGCTAAACACCAACAGTAGGCGCTTTAGGCGACGTGCAGCCCATCAATCCCGAACAACTACAGAATTTTTTATTTTTTACCTTGTGTCTACTATGCCTCAATCATTTATCTCCACCAAACCCATCCCCGTCCGTGAACGCTTAATCATGGCGCTGGATGTCCCGAGCATTGCCGAGGCGCAGGCTTTGGTCGAAGAGCTCGGCGATTCGGTGATTTTCTACAAAGTCGGCATGGAACTGTTCATGTCCGGCGATTACTTCGGTTTTATCGAATGGCTAAAACAGCGCAATAAAAAAATCTTCGTCGACCTGAAGTTTTTCGATGTCCCGGCCACCGTGGGCCGGGCCATTAAAGCCTTGAGCAGCAAGGGTGTCGACCTTGCCACCATACACGGCAACGATGCGATTATGGAGGCCGCCGCCAAGGAAAAAGGCGAGCTTAAAGTGTTGGCCGTAACCGCATTAACCAGCCTGGATCGCGGCGACCTGGACGACTTGGGCTTTGCCTGCGATGTGCGCGAACTGGTTTTATCCCGCGCCAAACGCGCCCTGCAAATAGGCTGCGACGGCATTGTTTCATCCGGGCTTGAAGTCGCGATGCTGAGAGAGGAGCTGGATCACAAGCTGCTGGTCATCACGCCGGGGATCAGGCCGGTCGATAACCGCGAAGAGGACGACCAAAAACGCGTGGTCAGCGTGGAAACGGCTTTCCGGAACGGCGCCGATTATATCGTCGTCGGTAGGCCCATACGCGATGCTGAAAACCGAAAAGCCATGGCCGAAAAGATTCAAGGGCAAATCCTCGCCCAGTTTCAACAGGGCTCTCCTGAGGCTCAATAGACTAAAGATAAGCTTATATCTTAAAAATGGACGGCTTGCCGGTCGTCCTTTATGCCCAGTGGGCACTGCACTTTTTTTAATAATATCCTGCGACTATGGAATTCGATCTCGCCTTTACCACCTCATATCTGGTCGCCTTTACCATGGGTCTGTTCAGCAGCATGCACTGTATCGGTATGTGCGGCTCCATTATCGGAACGTTGACCTTAAGCCTCAGCCCGGAAATCCGGAACCAAAAAAAACGGCTGTTTCCCTTTGTGTTTAATTACAACATCGGGCGCATTACCAGTTACACGATAGCCGGTGCATTAGCGGGCGTTATTGAAGCATTGATCACCATGCCCATGGGGGAAATCAGCGGACATAGGCTGTTGCAATTACTGTCCGCGGCGATCATGAGCGGAGCGGGACTTTATATAGCCGGATGGTTCCCCCGCTTTGCCTATATTGAAAAAATCGGCCTGCGTTTCTGGAAGATGATCGAGCCTTTCGGCCGTAAACTGATCCCGGTAAAAAATCGCACCCAGGCTTATCTTTTCGGCATGGTTTGGGGATGGCTGCCGTGCGGTTTGGTCTATTCCGCTTTGGCGCTGGCCGCAACCGCAGGCAACATCAGCCACAGCGCGCTGACCATGCTGTTTTTCGGATTGGGAACTTTACCTGCGGTCATGGGAGTCGGTATAATGACCGGCATATTAACAAGACTGTCCAGAATGCAGCGTTTCAAACAGGCTATCGGTCTGTTCATGATAACTCTGGCTCTGTTAGCAGCCCTGCCCTGGCTTAACCCCATGGCGATTACCACACACACAGCACATTAAGAGGTATCTATGGCTCATTTTAACGCGATCATCGGTCAATCTCCTGCATTGGACTCCTTAATCCGTAGCGCCAAAATCGTTGCCGCTACCGATGTCACGGTGTTGCTTAAGGGCGAAACAGGCACCGGCAAGGAAGTGCTCGCGACAGCCATTCAACAGGCCAGCGCCCGCGCCAATAATGCCTTTATTACCTTAAATTGCGCCGCATTACCTGAAAGCCTGATCGAGTCGGAATTGTTCGGACATAAAAAAGGCTCGTTTACAGGAGCATCCTCCGATAAGCAAGGCCTGTTCCAGGCAGCTGATGGCGGCACCTTGTTTCTTGATGAAATCAATTCCTTGCCGCTGTCTATTCAGGCCAAGTTATTACGTTTTCTTGAATCCGGTGAATGTATTGCAGTCGGAGACATCAAGCCTTATAAAGTCGATGTCCGCGTTATTTCTGCAACCAACTCCGACCTGAATAAACAAATTGAATCCGGCGAGTTCAGGTCGGATTTGTATTTCCGTTTGAATGTCGTGCCTTTAGAGCTGCCGCCGCTGGCGCAACGCACTGAGGACATTGAGTCGCTGATCAAGCATTTTCTGGCATTATTCGAGAATACGCATACGCTGGCCGCCCCCAAATTCAGCAAGTCAGCTTTAAAAGCGCTAAAAGATTATGCATGGCCGGGCAATATTCGCGAATTACGCAACTTATGCGAAAGACTGAGTAATTTATTAGCCGGTAGAGTCATCGAACCGGAGAATCTTCCGTCTGAATTTACCACCAAATACATCAGCAATACGCCTGTAGTATCGAATTTCACCCTGCCTGAGACCGGTCTGCATCTGGATACTCTGGAGGCCGATTTAATATATCAAGCCCTGAACCGCACTAAAGGCAATCGCAGCAAATCGGCAAAACTGCTGGGCATCTCCCGCGACACTTTGCTTTATCGCATGCAAAAACACGGTTTTGCAAGTTAGCATTTAACGCCTTCTTACCCACTGGGCGGTAACGTTATCGCTTTTCCCGTGAGCGCGGAATACCGCCAGCCGGGCCAGCTTGGCCAATTCATCCTTGCCGCTGGCGGGCGCCGCCAATTGCAACAGCTCTGCTGGCTTTACATATTCCCAGAAACCGTCACTGCACAGCATAAAAGTCTCGCCTTTTTGCATAGCCGGGTACAGATTAATCTCCGCCTCATGCGCTTTCAGGATGTTGATGCTGCGCGTTAAGCGGTTTTGCTCCGGATGCCGCGCCATTTCCTGTTCGCTAATCTTGCCGTCATTCAGTAATTGCTGCGGAATGGAATGATCCTGGGTTCGCCACAAGATCTGCTGCGGATTCATCCTGTAGATCCGCGAATCACCGCAATGTGCGGTCAACACCCGCCGCTCATCCAGGTAAAGAATTGCACAGGTGGTGTGCGCATCATTACCCGACTCATCGATGGCGAACAGCCTTTTCATTTCGTTGACTGCCGCGGTGATCCAGCCTGAAAAGATCCCGGCCATGCAGTCATCGGCGGAGTTCCTTGCTATCTGTTTACTGTATGTATCGGCAAACCTGAGCAAGCCGTGACAGAAAAAACGGGACGCTTTTTCCCCGGCATGATGACCGCCCAAACCGTCGGCAACGACAAACAGCGCATAAGTCTCAGTGAGAATATGCGCCATAAAGTCCTGGTTAATGTCCCGGTCACCTATCGAAGTTAATTGATAAAACTCCAGCGCCACTTGTTTTCCTCAGATCAAACGATCTTCAAATACTCTGCTGTAATCTTGCATTGCGCATGATCCGCTTCAAATCCCTGACCGTCTGAGCCAGGCCTGAAAATACGGCTTGCGCGATAATCGAATGGCCGATATTAAGTTCCACTATTTCCGGTATCGCGCATATTGCTTCGACATTATAAAAATTCAAACCATGCCCCGCATTAACTTGCAGACCGGCGCTGTGCGCATAAAGAGCGGCCTGCCGGATGCGCTCCAGTTCTTCGGCTTGCTGTTGCGGATTTTCCGCATCGGCGAAACACCCGGTATGCAATTCAACGACCGGCGCACCGGCTTTTACCGCCGCATCAATCTGCCTTTCATCAGGATCGATAAACAACGACACTTCAACGCCGGCAGCCGACAATTTATCGCAGGCCCATTGCATGCGATGCAGATTGCCTGCGACATCCAACCCGCCCTCGGTAGTCAGTTCTTCCCGTTTCTCCGGCACCAGACAGCAGGCAAAGGGCTGTACTTTCGCAGCGATACCAACCATCTCATCGGTCACCGCCATTTCCATATTCAGCCGGGTATGCAGCATTTCTTTTAATAGATAGATGTCCCTATCCTGGATATGCCGCCGGTCTTCGCGCAAATGCGCGGTAATGCCGTCGGCTCCGGCCTGTTCAGCAACCAATGCGGCCTGGATCGGTTCAGGGTAAAGCGTGCCTCTGGCCTGCCTCAACGTAGCGACGTGATCGATATTCACGCCTAATAGTATCTGTGTTTTATTCATTTTTAGTGTCTTTGATGATTTGAAATTACTTGGTAGATTTTATAAGGAACACGGATGACGCGGATTAGGCAGATTTACACTGCTTTTTTTAAGAGACATTATTATATGTTTATCCTAAGCGGCAATCAGTCCACGAAAGACACGAAATTTTGTGTTTCTTCGTGTCTTCGTGGTGAATAAAGGCTTTTAAGTTGGTTTTTGTGGACCGATCGATTTTCTAGGCTTATCCGTGTTCTATTTCTCTAGCTGCCGAGCAGTTGTGAAGACTTTATTAATAACCGCCCGGCTTTTAAGCGGCCTGCCCTGCAAATAAATATCAATGACTGCTCTCATCAGTATTTTTGCTTCGCTTAACACTTGCGGATCGATCAATTCCCTGGAGTTTAATGCCTGTAAAGTCCTTCCTGAAAACGGTCCTTTCACAACTTCAACCGGTCCCTGGCCCACATTGAAATCATATTTTTTTAATGATTCAATCGGTTTTTCATTATCGGCATATTCCAGCTGTAAACCATAGCCCGAACACTCCATCAGGTTCAATTCAAACAGCCGCAATGCTGCTTCCATACCGTCACCATCCGCTAGGCCGGATAAACACTCACGATAATGGCCGAACACTTCGGGATGGGGGTCGTATTTGTGTAAAAAGCAAGCGACCAGCTCATTGATGTAAAAACCGCAATAAAGCGCAAGCCCCTTTATCTGGCTAAACGGCTGAACCATTTCGACATCGGTCAGCGTTTTTAGCTCTGTCTTGCCGAAATAGGAAATGGTTAACGGGATAAAGGGCTGCAGCATACCTGCTGTTTTGGATTTGGTTTTTCTTACGCCTTTGGCCAGCAGGGAAATCCGGCCGAAATCCCTGGTGAACGCATCGATGATCAGACTGGTTTCCCGGTATTTGCGCTGCTGCAAGATAAAGGCAGGCTGCAAATAAACTGCGGTTTCAGTCATTAAAGCCCAGGCTTTGCAAGGCGCGTTCACTGTCCGACCAGCCTTTTTTGACTTTAACCCAAAGCTGCAAATAAACTTTCTGTCCGATCAGCTTTTCTATGTCATGCCGTGCGTCGGTACCGACTTTTTTCAACATCTCGCCGTCTTTGCCGATCACGATGTTCTTTTGCGTCAAGCGTTCCACCCAGATAATCGCGTATATTTTGGTGATGTTGGGCTTTTCTTCGTAGCGTTCAATCTCTACCGTCAGCGCATAAGGCAGTTCGTCGCCTAAGCGCCGGGTCAGCTTTTCCCTGACAATTTCAGCGGCTAAAAACCGCTCGGACCGGTCGGTCACCTGATCTTCGGGATAGATCAAGTCCCGTTCCGGCAGCAGCCCCATGATCAGGCTTTCCAGCTGATCGAGATTGGTGCTTTTTAATGCCGAAATAGGCACCAAGTGCTTGAACGGAAAACGATGCTGGGCCTCGTTAAAGAACGTCAAAATCGCCTCCTTGTCAGCCACCTTATCAACCTTGTTAACGGCGAGAATAACCGGCAGACCCGCCTGCTCCAGTTTTTTGAAGATTTCCTCGTCGTATTCATGCCAGGACAAGCCGTCGATCAGCCAGACGATCACATCGACGCCCAGTAAGGTCGTATCTGCGGTGCGGTTTAAATAACGGTTCAACGCCCGCTTTTCGCTGTTATGCATGCCCGGCGTGTCCATATAAATAGCCTGACCTGCGTCAGTGGTGTTAATGCCGAGAATCCGATGCCGGGTTGTTTGCGGCTTGCGTGAGGTAATGCTGATTTTCTGCTTCAACAAATGATTCATCAATGTTGATTTGCCGACATTGGGGCGCCCAATCAGGGCTACGAAACCGCAATTCATTTACTGTCCTTATTTAATAATTCGAGCATAAGCTCCGCCGCCGACTGCTCGGCTTTTTTTCTGGAATTTCCGGTGCCAATGCAAGACTCTGTCGTTAACGGTGTTGTGCATTTAACTTTGAAAGTTTGTTCGTGCGCCAGCCCGGACATGGTCATTAAGGTATAATCCGGCAACTCCATTTTTCTGGACTGCATCAGCTCCTGTAACTGGGTTTTAGGATCTTTCTGCCAATTATCCAACGACAAACTTTTCAGTTTTTCCGCAAACAGCTGCAAAATCCATTGCTGGCAGGCATCCATGCCCTGGTCGCTGTACAACGCTCCTATAATCGCCTCCACTGCATCGGACAGAATGGAATCGCGACGAAAGCCGCCGCTCTTCAACTCCCCCGAACCCAACAGCAAATAGTCGCCCAACTGATGCTTTCTGGCCAACTCCGCCAATGAACCCTGGTTGACCAAGCTCGCTCTTAACCGGCTTAAAACGCCTTCGCTGGCGCCGGGAAATAACTCATATAACTTATGGGCGATCACAAAACCCAAAATCGAGTCGCCTAAAAACTCCAGCCGTTCATTATTGTCCGAACTTGCGCTACGGTGCGTTAAAGCCATGGTAAAAAGCTTAGAATTATTAAATGCCAGTCCCAACTTTTTACATAACGCCTCAGGCTTTTTTATCACTTCTGACCGACCTCGAAAGAGTCATGAAACTCCGCTAATGCACTCAGGTTACCGATCAATTTCACGACCGTCTCATACTCGACATCCACTTTGACATAATCGCCATGCCTGACGACTTTAATATCCTCCGGCTTAACATCGTAGACATAATTGATGTTAAAGCGCTTGGTTAAGCTGTCCCTGATTTCAGATTCCCTTTTCGATTGAAGATCGGGCGTTTCTTTTAACGCCGTCAGAGCGCTCTTTACCTTGCCGTGATCCAGATAGATAGGGACTATTTTGAGCGTCAATAAGACAAAAAAACCGATGAGCCCCAAAATAAAAACGAGCGAAATTAAGGTTAAGCCTTGCTGGCGTCTAGGTGGTAAATTCATTTTTCTCTCCAGATGATTTATTAAAAACATAAGTATAGTGCAGCTTATTTCAACGCTGTGCCAATACGCTCAAAGTTCACACCTTTATATTGCCAGTCCCAACTCATCCAGATAAAAAAAGCTTGCCCGACCAGGTTTTCTTCGGGAACCGTACCCCAGTAACGGCTGTCATTGCTGTTATCACGGTTATCGCCCATCACAAAATAACTCCCTTTCGGCACTACATAAACGCCTTCGGCCGAAGCTGCGCCGTTTCTGATCAGAATGCTGTGCTCAACGCCGTTCAAATCTTCCAGTAAAAGCTCATTCCCGGTCATATCCTCGCCTTGACCTACACCCTGATAGCGCCCCAAAGACACTTGATTGATCGGCTGTCCATTGATGTGCAGCTTTTTATCGTAATAAGCGACTCTGTCGCCCGGCAAGCCGATTACACGCTTGATATAATCGACAGTCGGGTCTTTAGGATAACGAAAAACGACTATATCGCCGCGTTTGGGCTCATTCAGTTCAATGATTTTTGTATTTAAAACCGGCAGCCGTATTCCGTAAGTGAATTTATTAACCAGAATAAAATCGCCTATCAGCAAAGTCGGCATCATCGATGCCGAAGGTATGCGGAAAGGCTCGGCAATAAAAGAGCGCAGCAATAACACAATCAACACTACCGGGAAAAAAGACCGGGCGTACTCTACCAGCAAGGGTTCATTTTCTTCATTGAAAACCTCCCCTCTTGATTTAAGCACCAGCAAATACCCGCCCCAAATTACGCCTGTAACCAGCGTGGCGACAACAAGAAAAAAGGAAAAATCGTAATCCATGGTTTATATATTTCAGGTAAAAGGTTTAAGACTAAAGACGAAGGGCAAATGGTTAAGGGCGATGTAGATGTAGATGTAATTGAAGCTTGTTTTCGCCTTTTGCCTTTCGCCTGATATTCATTCTTTATTAAGCTGCAAAACGGCCAGAAACGCCTCTTGAGGAATCTCAATATTGCCGACCTGTTTCATTCGTTTCTTACCAGCTTTCTGTTTTTCCAGCAATTTTTTCTTACGGCTAATATCGCCGCCGTAACATTTCGCAATCACGTTTTTCCGCATCGCTTTAACGGTGGACCGGGCGATAACCTTGGAGCCGATAGCCGCCTGGATCGCAACCTCGTACATTTGCCGCGGAATCAGATCCTTCATCTTTTCAACCAAATCCCGCCCCCGATTTTGGCTTAATTCCTTATGCACGATGATCGACAGCGCATCCACTTTCTCGGCATTAATCAACACATCCAGCTTGACCAGCTCGGCCGGCTGGAAACGCAAAAACTCGTAATCAAACGATGCGAAGCCGCGGCTCACCGATTTCAAGCGATCGAAGAAATCCAGCACCACCTCGCTGAGCGGCATTTCGTAATGCAACGATACCTGCCTGCCGACGTACTGCATGTCTTTTTGAACGCCGCGCTTTTCTATGCACAGCGTGATCACGCCGCCCAAATAGGTTTCAGGAACCAGGATATTGGCCCGGATAATCGGCTCCCTGATTTCTTTGATAGTTCCCATATCCGGCAGTTTAGCCGGATTATCAATCATCAAAACCTGATCATTCTGGGTGATGACTTCATAGATAACGGTAGGCGCCGTCGTGATCAGATCGACATCGTATTCCCTTTCCAAGCGCTCCTGCACAATCTCCATATGCAGCATGCCGAGGAATCCGCACCGGAAACCAAAACCCAAAGCCTGCGAGGTTTCCGGCTCAAAATACAAGGAAGCGTCGTTGAGATTCAACTTCTTCAACGCCTCGCGCAAATCTTCATAATGATCGGAACTGACCGGATACAAGCCGGCAAAAACTCGCGGTTGCACTTTTTGAAACCCGGTGAGCTGCTCGGCAGCCGGGTTATCGGTCCAGGTAATGGTGTCGCCGACCGGCGCGCCGAAAATATCTTTGATACCGGCCACGACATAGCCTACTTCACCGGTGTTCAAAATATCCTTTTCCAGCCGTTTGGGCGTAAAAACCCCGACTTTCTCGGCGATAAACGACTTGCCGGTGGACATGATGGTGATCTTTTGCTTTCTGCGTATGCTGCCGTGCATAATCCTGACCAGCGACACCACGCCCAGATAACTGTCGAACCAGGAATCGATAATCAACGCCTGTAGCGGGCCTTCCGTGTTACCTTGCGGCGGCGGAACTTTCAGCACCAACTGCTCCAGCACATCCTGCACACCCAGCCCTGTTTTAGCGCTGATCATCAGCGCCTCATCGGCCGGGATGCCGATCACCTCTTCGATCTCATTCTGCACCCGCTCAGGCTCGGCAGAAGGCAGATCGATTTTGTTCAAAACAGGCACCACTTCCAGCCCCTGCTCTATCGCCGTATAGCAGTTGGCGACGCTTTGCGCCTCAACGCCCTGCGCCGCATCGACAACCAGCAAAGCGCCTTCGCAAGCCGCCAAAGACCTGGAAACCTCATAAGAAAAATCCACATGCCCAGGGGTATCGATAAAGTTAAGCTGATAGGTCTCGCCGTCCTTCGCCTTAAAATCCAGCGTGACGCTCTGCGCTTTGATAGTGATGCCGCGCTCTTTCTCAATATCCATCGAATCGAGCACTTGTGCTGACATTTCCCTGGCGCTTAAGCCGCCGCAGATTTGAATAAAACGATCCGCCAGCGTCGACTTACCATGATCGATATGAGCGATAATGGAAAAATTTCTTATGTGTTTTAAATCCACTTGTATTTCAACTTGTTATGGTAGCGTTAATGCATAGTGCCAATATTGCCAGAACTTAAGTAGAGACGTTGCTCTACAATGCTTGCCGTTATCGTGTTGCACTCCTTAAATTTAGCTGGACATTGTAACAGATTCAGGTCTACTCAAAGCTTACTTTCAGCACTAATCACAAGGGAAGCTGTTTTAATGCCTGCTTGCCATAAGCCTTCCTGATTCAGCCCTATTATTTAACCGGGCCGTCATTGGGCGCGGCTGAAGCCGCCACAGTTACCCCCAGCCAACTGTAGATCCGCTTAACAAGCAAACCTTCATCATGCAGATAAGCGTGGCCTTCATCATCGATTTTAATCTGCCGGTAAGCGGTATTTTCTTTTGCCGCCAAGCGCCGGTCCCTGGCGCTATCCGTTACATCCGATACGTCTAACGCGCCATAAATATCCAACATCGGAATCTTGATCTTCTTGATAAGCTCCAGCGTTTGGGCTGCTTTGTTTTCGGTTGCCGGCACCGGCAAACTAATGGTTACCAGCGCTTTAATATCAGCCTCCTGCTCACTTAAGGCGTAGATGCCCATCAGTCCGCCCAAACCATACCCGACCACGGCAATATTTTCCGCCCCGTTGCTCCTTGCATAGTCAATTCCGGCCTGAATCCGCGCCGCCGCCTCCGGAAACAACGAATAATATTCCCTCATGTCAGCGCCTGCTTCGCGAAGCGGCATTTGCAGCGAGAGCGTCGCCCAATTATGCTCGGGTAAAAAGACTCTCAAACCGTAAATCAGTTGCTGCTGATTGGGATGCCCGCCCATATCATGGAGAATAATAACGACGCCCTTGCTGCCGACCTTTTCTGTTTCCGTATAAAGACCGAGAAATTTTTTTCCTTCGGACTCCAACCAAACCGCCTTGCCCATAGCCAGCGTCTTGTTAATGCCGTCGGCAAAATCGGCTTCCCGTTTTTCATCGCCGGCCCAGCACGCATCACCCAGCAAGCGCGCCATGCACAACACAAAAACAACAGACCTAAGCAACTTCATCAGACTCATTCCCGGCCGTAAAAATCGCTGAACCGATATAAATCATGCACATGCCGTAACAACACCATAATGATAGACGCGACAGGCAATGCCAGCAGTATGCCCAGAAAGCCGAATAACTGCCCGCCAGCCAATACCGCAAACATGACCGCAACCGGATGCAAGCCGATTTTGTCGCCTACCAGCATCGGCGTTAACACCATGCCTTCCAGAGACTGTCCGATTATAAAAACGATGACGACCGGCACCAGCTGCACCAACTCATGAAATTGCACCAAGGCCGCCACACAAGCCGTAACGATGCCGACAATCGACCCCAGATAAGGGACAAAACTGACCAACCCGGCCAACATGCCTATCAACAAAGCCAGATCAAGACCGGTCATCCACAGCCCGATACTGTAAATACAGCCCAAAGCCAGCATGACGTAGAACTGTCCCCGGACAAAAGCCGCCAATACCGTATCAACTTCGCGCGCCAACTTGGAAGCGGTTGGCGCTGTACGCCGGGGCAATAAATCATGGATTTTGACGATCAGGCTATCCCAATCGCGCAATAAATAGAAAGTGACCACGGGAATTAACAGCAGATTCATCAGCCATTCGGCTATCACTCCGCCGGAATGAGAAACCGAGCTCATTAACGTTGCTGCAATGCCGCCTGCCTGCTCCCAATGACCTTTAACAAGATTAACAATCTGACTGAGGTTAACCGTCCTGACGCCCAGATGAAATCGCCGCTGCGTCCAGGGAATGACCGTCTCATTCAGCCACGCAACATAGGCGGGCAGGTTGCTCACAAAATGCTCGGCCTGATATTCCAACAGCGGAACAAGCAGCAGTAAAACCAGCGCCAAAATCAGCGTCATCACCGAGAAAACCACCAGCACCGCCCTGGTTCTGGATAATCGGTAGGTTTCCAGCTTATCGGTTAGCGGATCGCCCAAATAAGCCAGCATCGCCGCGCATGCAAACGGCATCAACACCGGCGCCAACAGGTAAACCAGCCAGGCCGAGCCTGCGATAAACGCGAAAACCAGCCATTTTTGCGAATCGGTCATTGCATCACCTCAATGTAATATGTATCTATTCAGATCGGTACCGTTCAGTCACCGCCGCCTCCGCAACCGGAAGAACAACCGATGGCTGGCGCGATAACCGCCCGCTGCATTTTTTACAGTCTAACTGATAAGCAAAGCCATTATTTATGTTTAACAATCCATCCATTGCAAAAATAAGCGGCAGCCGAGCCGGCTTTTTAGGATTTATCGGCTCCAATGCACAGGCCAACCGCCA
>JALNYY010000273.1 GCA_023229605.1 Methylobacter sp. | reverse complement strand
TTGGTGGCGGTACCGTCAATGTGTTGAAGCGGAATGCGGCAGAGATTGCCCGCAGGGCAGGTCGTGAAATCATTATCACCCGCGCCTCAGCCAAAGATTTAAACAAGCCGCGTATTTGCGACACGCAAGGCATCGCCTTAACGACCGATCCTTATGAAATTATCAATGACCCCGAAATTGAAATCATTCTGGAGTTGATCGGCGGGGCGGGGCCGGTCAAAGACATGGTGCTGAAAGCCATAGAAAACGGCAAGCATGTCGTTACCGCGAACAAATCGCTGATTGCATTACATGGCAACGAGATTTTTGCCAAAGCCAGCGAAAAAGGCGTGATCGTCGCTTTTGAAGCCGCTGTTGCCGGAGGCATTCCGATTATCAAGGCGATACGCGAGGGGCTAAGCGGCAACCAAATCGAGTGGCTGGCGGGCATCATCAACGGCACAGGCAATTTCATCCTGACCGAAATGCGCGATAAAGGCCGCGATTTTGCCGACGTATTGGCCGAGGCTCAAGCCCTGGGCTACGCTGAAGCTGATCCTACTTTCGATGTGGAAGGCATAGACGCCGGTCATAAATTGACCATCCTGGCTTCGATCGCTTTCGGCATCCCGTTGCAGTTCGACAAGGTTTATACCGAGGGCATTACAAAAATCACCCGTACCGACGTCGAGTATGCGGAACAGCTGGGTTATCGCATCAAGCATTTGGGCATCGCCCGCAAAACGCCGGAAGGCATTGAATTACGAGTGCATCCGACGCTGATTCCTGAGCGTCGTCTGATCGCCAATGTAAACGGCGTCATGAATGCCGTTTTGGTTAAAGGCGATGCGGTCGGGCCTACGCTTTATTACGGAGCAGGAGCTGGAGCCGAGCCTACCGCATCGTCTGTCGTCGCCGATGTGATCGATGTGGTCAGGGCCTTGACCAGCGACCCGGAAAACCGCGTGCCGCATCTGGCGTTTCAGGCCAATGCCTTAGCCGACATCCCGGTATTGGCGCCGGACATGTTCAGGACCGCTTATTATTTGCGACTTAATGCAGAAGATAAACCGGGGGTTTTGGCTGAAGTGACCCGTATTCTGGCCGAGCACCAAATCAGCATTGAAGCCATCAGCCAGAAAGTGCCGCTGAACAATGAAACGTCGGTACCGATTATCATACTGACGCAAATCACGCTGGAAAAAGAAATGAACGCGGCTATCGCTGAAATTGAAGCGTTAAAAACCGTTAGCGGTAAAGTCAACCGCATCCGCCTGGAAACTTTGGGATAAATAAAACATGTCTACGCAAAAACACTACACCGGTTTGATTGAACGCTACAGAGACCGTCTGCCGGTCAGCGCAAGCACCCGCATCATCAGCTTGAACGAAGGCAATACGCCGCTGATTCAATTGCAAAACATTCCCCGCTTGATCGGCAAGGATGTTGATATTTATGTCAAGTTTGAAGGTCTGAATCCGACCGGTTCGTTTAAGGACCGCGGCATGACCATGGCGGTCACCAAAGCCGTAGAAGCAGGCAGTCAGGCGATTATCTGCGCCTCGACCGGCAATACCTCTGCCGCTGCCGCAGCCTACGCGGCGCGCGCCGGAATCAAAGCCTTCGTGTTGATACCCGACGGCAAGATTGCCCTGGGCAAGCTGGCGCAAACCCTGATGTACGGCGCTGAAATCATCCAGATCAACGGCAACTTCGATAAAGGCATGTCGCTGGTTAAAGAAGTCGCCGAGCATGCGCCGGTTACCATCGTGAACTCGATCAATCCGTTCAGAATTGACGGACAAAAAACCGCTGCCTTTGAAATCGTCGACGCCCTCGGTTTCGCGCCTGACTATCACTGTCTGCCGGTCGGCAATGCCGGAAATATTACCGCCTACTGGAAAGGCTATACCGAATATGCCGCCAGTCGTGTGTGCAGCACTCGCCCGGTCATGTGCGGTTATCAGGCGGCCGGGGCTGCGCCGTTCGTCGCCGGTCACATGATTGACGAACCGGAAACCATTGCCACGGCGATACGCATCGGCCATCCGCAATCCTGGGATTTTGCCTGGGCCGCGCAAAAAGAATCCGGCGGCTGGTTTGACAAATTCACCGACGAACAGATTTTAGCCGCGCAAAAAATGCTGTCCCAGTATGAGGGCATCTTTTGCGAACCGGCCTCTGCAACTTCATTAGCCGGAGCCTTGCAAGACATCGGCTCAGGAAAAATTCCCGAAGGCAGCAAGATTGTCTGCACCTTAACCGGCAACGGCTTGAAAGATCCCGATACCGCTATTTCGCAATGCGCCGCCGCTCATCCGGTGACCATTGAAGCCAGTTTAGATGCGGTTAAGCGGGCTATTTTGGATTGTTTATAAAGATAATTTCACCACGAAGACACGAAGAACACGAAGTTTTGCGCTGGCTCCCAAGCTCCAGCTTCGCTAGACTGGAAGCTAGAGCTTCTAAAACCGAATTCCCAAGCTGGAGCTTGGGAACTAGCGTAATAATATAAAGCCGACTTTTGTCGGCTTTTTTATTGGAAACCCCATGTATTATCAAGGCGTAAAAAAAACCATAGTTACCCGTCCCGTCCCGAAAAAACGCGCTAAATTGGGCGAAATGCATCCCGTATTGGAACGCATCTTTTTAGCCAGAGACTTAACGTCTACAGCCGAACTTGACCGGACGCTGGCAAAACTTCCGTCGCCCTGGCTGCTGTCGGGCATGGAAGAGATGGTCGGTCATTTGATCGCTGCGATCAATGAGCAGCAACGGATTTGCATTGTGGCCGATTTC
>JALNYY010000110.1 GCA_023229605.1 Methylobacter sp. | reverse complement strand
GATCAAAACCGAGGCAATCAAAGAGGGCATCCCCTATCAAACCTTGATTAGTTCCATTCTGCATAAATATGTGCAGGGTGATTTGGCTAGTCGGTAGTGCCGAGTCCAGCTCGTTGTTTTCCTGGTTCCTGCGGGCTTTGTGGGAGTCTCGAGAGTTCGCGCTGTGCTCTTCGACATAGCTTAGGACAGGCTTTGGCTGGTTTGTGGCAAAATCCCAAACCAACCTGATGATCAAGAGCCTGTTGTCAGGCTCTTGGCTCTAGTAGCGTAGCGATCAATTGGAAATCGCCCCGGACGAATAGAACCCAGAGCGGTCAAAAGAAGACCAAAACCTTACCCTTTGTTGACGAAAACAAGGAGCGAAGCAAGGGACGAAGTGAGAAAATATGGGCACCCGAAAAAGCTTAAGTTAAGTGCCATTCGAGTATCACCCCTTTTGCACCGTACACAAAACAATGGATAAAAGTTAATGAGTAACAACCGGATCACTATTTTCGGCGAGGTGCTGTTCGATCATTTTCCCGATGACAGTTGTGTGTTGGGTGGGGCGCCGTTTAATGTCGCCTGGCATCTTCAGGCTTTTGGCCGGGAGCCGTTTTTTATCAGCCGGGTTGGGCAGGATCGGTTAGGCGATTCCATTCGCTCGGCCATGCGGTCATGGGACATGGATTTATCGGGCTTGCAACTGGATCGGGTTTATCCGACCGGAACCGTGCAGGTCTCTATCGAACAGGGCGAGCCGAGTTATGCGATCGTGCCGGAACAGGCTTACGATTTTATTGCCGCCGATGAATTGGCAAGTGCGCAATCCGACGGCTTGCTTTATCACGGCACCCTGGCTCTGCGTCATGCCGATTCCAGGCGGGCTCTGGAGGCATTGAAAGCGGGTCATAAAGGCGCGTTGTTTATGGATGTCAATTTGCGCGCGCCCTGGTGGAATAAGGTCGAGGTGCTAAAGCTGGTTGGCGATGCCGATTGGGTCAAGCTGAACCATCATGAGTTACAGGCGCTGCATTCGGGAACCGGCGATATCAATGTCGATATGCGGGTGTTTCGAGCGGAGCATGGTTTGACGGGATTGGTTGTGACTTGCGGCGAACAAGGGGCGATGGCTGTTAATGCGAACGACGAAGTTGTTGCTGTCGCGCCGGTTGATGCTTTAACAGTGGTTGATACGGTTGGCGCCGGAGATGCTTTTGCTTCGGTGTTGTTGCTTGGCATTAATCAGGGCTGGCCGTTGCAGCTGACGATGGAGCGGGCGCAGGCTTTTGCTTCGGCGCTGGTCGGCCAACGCGGTGCAACGGTGTTGGATCCTCGTTTCTATCAATCGTTTGTCAATTTATGGGCGCTGAAGGCCGCTAAATAAGCTACAGCGCAATGCATTGATCACTCAATCCCGCGCCAATCAAACAGCGTTTTAATGCTTCACATGTACATTCATTTAAAAAGTCTGGATAATTCCCAGTCTTCAATGCACTCATCATTTTTATGGACTTCAAATTAATTAATACGGATGGCCATGCGCGGCGCGGTCAGCTTAAGTTTGCCCGCGGCATCGTGGAAACTCCGATTTTTATGCCGGTCGGCACTTATGGAACGGTTAAGGCGCTGACGCCAGATGAGCTGACCGGTATCGGCGCGCAGATTATTCTCGGCAATACCTTTCATTTAATGCTGCGTCCCGGTACGGATGTGATCAAGGCGCACGGCGATTTGCATGATTTTATGCGCTGGGACAAGCCGATTTTGACCGATTCCGGCGGCTTCCAGGTATTCAGCCTGGGCGCGTTAAGAAAAATCACCGAAAAAGGCGTGACCTTCAAATCGCCGATCAACGGCAGTTCCATTTTTATGGGGCCTGAAGAATCGATGCAGGTGCAGCGCGATTTGGGTTCGGACATCGTGATGATTTTCGATGAATGCACGCCGTACCCTGCGACGGTTCAGGAAGCGGCCGAGTCGATGCGCTTATCGTTGCGTTGGGCGGCGCGCAGCAAGGCGGCTCATGAGGGTAATGCGTCGGCTTTGTTCGGCATTGTGCAGGGCGGGATGTATGAGCATCTGCGTCAGGAATCGATAGCCGGTCTGGTGGACATCGGTTTTGACGGTTACGCGATCGGCGGCTTGTCGGTAGGCGAACCCAAAGACGAAATGATGGCGACGCTGGATGTGGTTCACACCAAAATGCCGGTCGATAAGCCGCGCTATTTGATGGGCGTGGGTACGCCGGAAGATTTGGTGGAGGCGGTCAGGCGCGGCATCGATAT
This sequence comes from Methylobacter sp., assembly GCA_023229605.1. Taxonomy (GTDB): domain Bacteria; phylum Pseudomonadota; class Gammaproteobacteria; order Methylococcales; family Methylomonadaceae; genus Methylobacter_A. The sequence goes on along the minus strand of JALNYY010000110.1, from coordinate 12,707 downwards.
GTTCGATTGCGTGATGCCGACCCGGAATGCCCGTAACGGCCACCTTTTTACCACGTTCGGCGTGGTGAAGATCCGAAATAGTCAATATGAGTTCGATACCGGTCCTTTGGATGAATCCTGCGGCTGTTATACCTGCCGGAATTTTTCCAGAGCTTATTTGCGGCATCTGGATAAATGCAGGGAAATGCTGGGTTCAAGGCTCAATACCATCCATAACCTTTATTATTACCTGAACTTGATGCAGGGCTTGCGCGATGCGATTGAAAGGCAAGAGCTGGATATTTTTGTCAAGCAATTTTATCAACAACGAGGAAAAGCCGTGCCGACTGTGGCATAATGGCGAGATTTTTTAATTACAACGCTTATTTTAATAACAATAAACCCCGAGGATAATCATGAGTTTTTTTATTTCCGATGCTGTAGCTGCAGCCGCTCCCGCCTCCCAGCAACCCGGCATTGAGGGTATGCTGTTCCCATTGGGCATACTGGTGTTTTTCTACTTTTTGTTTCTGCGTCCGCAATCCAAGCGCGCCAAAGAGAAGAAGCAAATGCTTGCCGCGATGAATAAAGGTTCCGAGGTGGTCACTTCGGGCGGGATTTTGGGTAAGGTCGTCGATCTGGATGAAAATTTCGTCAAACTCGAAATCTGCGACAATACTTTTATCCAAGTACAGCGTCATAATATCGAGAGCATGATGCCGAAAGGAACTTACAAAGCGATAACTAAAAAAATCGCTAAAGTTTAATGTCATAGCGCGTAGACACGTTGCCTGCCAAACACAGGTATTTTAGGCTAAGCGCCTGTTTTTGGCGCCTGCAGCATCTCTACGACATAGTTGAATTGTTGGAATAACACATGCAAAATCATTTCCCGCTTTGGAAAAATCTATTGGTCCTGATTGTTTTTGTGGTCGGGATTATTTATGCGTTGCCGAATTTGTACGGCGACGATCCTTCTGTTCAGGTGTCGTCGACGCGGCCGGCCAAGTTGGTGCAGGAACAGGCTAATCAGATCGAGTCCATCATTAAGACTGCCGGATTTAACGCAAAGGCGTTCGAATTTAAAAACGGCCTTATTTTAGCCCGGTTTAATAACGCCGACGATCAGCTTAAAGTGGCGGATTTGCTCAGGGATAAAATGGGCGACGATTATAACGTCGCGCTGAACCTGGCGCCTACTACACCCGCTTGGCTGAGATCGTTGGGCGCAGAAGCCATGTATCTGGGCCTGGATTTGCGCGGTGGTGTGCATTTCCTGCTGGAAGTGGATATGGACGCAGCCGTTAAGCAGGCAGAAGACCGCTACAACGATGATGTGCGTCTGGCGTTAAGAAACGAAAAAATACGTTATCAATCGGTTTCTAAAGATGATGGTTTCATTAAAGTTAAGTTGAACTCGGCTGATGACAAGCCCGCATTGTTGAAGTTATTGGGTAAAGATTTTCGCGCACTGGATGTGACCGAGCCGAAAGAGCAGGATCAGGTCTGGCTAAAGCTTTCCGAAAAAGAAGTGCGGGAGATTAAGAAGTTTGCCGTAGCGCAAAATATGACGACGTTGCGTAACCGCGTCAACGAATTGGGTGTTGCGGAGCCGGTGATTCAGCAGCAAGGCGAAAACCGTATCATGATTCAGTTGCCCGGCGTACAAGATACGACCCGCGCTAAAGAGATTCTCGGTACGACGGCTACTTTGGAATATCGTTTGGTTGACGTGGAGCACGATGTGCAAAAAGCGGTTGAAGGGCATGTTCCGGTAGGCAGCCGCTTGTATTATGAGAGAAACGGCAACCCCATCTTGCTGGATCGCCGGGTCATTGTGACCGGCGATCAAATCGTCGATTCCTCTTCCGGTGTTGATCAGGATGGCAGGCCATCGGTGAATATTTCGTTGAACGGCGTAGGCGGGGCCAAAATGGGTAAATTGACCCAAGCTAATATTGGCAAGCCTATGGCGGTAGTGTTCATCGAATATAAAACTGAAACGAAGATGGTCAACGGCCAAAAAGTCCGTCATAAAGAGAAGGTTGAAAAAGTAATCAACGTGGCGACTATCCAGGGCGTTTTCAGCCATCGATTCCAAACCACCGGATTGGACAGTCCCCAGGAAGCTCGCAACCTGTCGTTGTTGTTAAGAGCCGGCGCGCTGGCAGCTCCTGTTGATATTGTCGAAGAACGCACTGTGGGACCCAGTTTAGGTCAGGACAATATCGATAAAGGTATGTTGTCTTTTGTGGTGGGTTTTGCGCTGGTTGTGTTGTTTATGGCGGTTTATTACCGATTGTTCGGTTTGATCGCCAACTTTGCGCTGGCGTTTAACGTGGTGATTGTTGTGGCGATTTTGTCGATGTTGCAGGCAACGTTAACCTTGCCGGGTATTGCCGGGATCATCTTGACCGTGGGGATGTCGGTTGACGCCAACGTGTTGATCTTCGAGCGGATTAAAGAAGAGCTCAGGAATGGCAACACGCCGCAGTCCGCTATATTTATCGGCTATGAGAAAGCCTTTGCAACTATTCTGGACTCCCACTTTACCAACCTTGTGGTTGCTGTGGTGTTGTTCGCTTACGGCACCGGTTCTGTTAAAGGTTTTGCGGTGACGCTGATTATCGGGATTTTGTCGTCCATGTTCACTGCCATTACCGGTACACGGATGGTTATTAACTGGATATACGGTAACCGCAGGGTTGAGAAATTATCTATTTAGTGCTTTTACATAGAAGATGAAAATATGAAGACAACAAATATAAATTTTATAGGCAACCGAAACATAGCGCTGATATTTTCCGGCATATTAACGATTATCTCGATCGCTTCGCTAGGTGTGCGAGGCCTGCAAATGGGCATCGATTTTACCGGCGGTACCTTGATTGAAGTGGGCTATCAAAAAGCAGCCGATTTAACGACGCTGCGCAATACTTTGGATGCTGAAGGCTTTAGCGACGCCACGGTGCAGAATTTCGGCACTACAAAAGACGTCCTGATCCGCCTGAAGCCGCAAGAAGGGGTGAGTAACGTCGATTTAAGCACCAAAGTGCTTGAGGCGATTAACAAAACAACTAATGAACCGGCGAGTGTACGTCGGGTTGAATTTGTCGGTCCCCAAGTCGGAGACGATCTGGCTGAGGATGGTTTTTTGGCGTTGTTGTATTCAACGATATGCATTTTGATTTATGTGGCTTGGCGTTTTGAATGGAAGTTCTCTGTAGGCGCGATCCTGGCGACTTTGCATGATGTTATTGTTACGCTGGGATTATTCTCTGTTTTAGGACTGGAGTTCGATCTGACGGTGTTGGCGGCGGTTCTTGCGTTGATCGGTTATTCATTGAACGATACCATCGTGGTGTATGACCGCATCAGGGAAAGTTTTCGCCAGATGAGAAATAAATCGACCGAAGAGATCATGAATATCTCGGTTAATGTGACGTTAAGCCGTACCATCATGACTTCATTGACGGTGCTGCTGGTGCTGGTTTCGTTGTTCTTCCTGGGAGGGGAAGTCATTCATAACTTTTCCATCGTGCTGTTATTCGGCGTATTTTTCGGCACTTATTCCTCTATTTTTATTGCCAGCCCTATGGCTTTACTGTTGGGCGTCAGTCCCGAAGATCTGATGATCCCGGTAAAAGAAGGCGCGGAATTGGACGGCAGGCCTTAGTCTTATCAGGTATTTTCAAAATACAGCGGTTGATCAGGTATAATTGGCCGCTTATAACTATTTATTCATACTGGGAGTTTTAAAAAAATGGCGATAGAACGCACTTTTTCAATCATTAAACCTGATGCTGTAGCAAAAAATGTAATCGGCGAAATTTACAGCCGTTTTGAAAAGAACGGTTTAAAAATCGTTGCCGCAAAAATGCTGCACTTGACCAAAGAACAAGCTGAAGGCTTTTATGCGGAACACAGCGAGCGCGGTTTCTTTAATGATTTGGTCGCATTTATGATTTCAGGTCCTGTGATCATGCAAGTGCTGGAAGGCGAAAACGCGGTTCTGAAGCATCGCGAAATAATGGGCGCAACCAACCCTAAAGAAGCGGCTGCCGGAACTATCCGCGCTGATTTTGCCAACAGCATCGATGAAAATGCCGTCCATGGTTCAGATGCGGTCGAAACAGCTCAAAGGGAAATTGCTTACTTTTTCTCGGATAATGAAATCTGTGCAAGAACCCGCTAAGACAAAAACCATCAATCTGCTCGATTTCGACAGGAAGGGCCTTGCGGCCTTTTTTGTCGAATTAGGCGAGAAGCCTTTTCGGGCGACACAGCTGCTTAAATGGATCTATCAGGAAGGCGTCGAAGACTTCGACCTGATGACTAACCTGAGCAAGTCACTGCGCGCTTATTTGACCGAAAACTGTTATATCGCAACGCCTGAGATCGTGCTTGAAAAAATCGCGACCGACGGCACCTGTAAGTGGGTCATGCAAACCGGCTGCGGCAACCGGGTAGAAACGGTTTTTATCCCCGAAGAGGGGCGCGGCACTTTATGCGTCTCATCGCAAATCGGTTGCGCCCTGGCATGCACCTTTTGCTCTACCGCCCAGCAAGGCTTTAATCGCAACCTGACCACTGCGGAAATTATCGGCCAGCTGTTTGTCGCGCAAAAACGGCTGGGACCGGACAACAGGATCACCAATGTGGTCATGATGGGCATGGGCGAACCGCTGCTTAATTTCGATAATGCCGTCGCTGCTATGAACCTGATGATGGACGATTTCACTTTTGGGCTGTCCAAGCGCCGGGTGACCGTCAGCACCTCGGGCGTCGTGCCGGCCATGTACAGGTTAACCCAGGTCTGCGATGTCAGTCTTGCGGTGTCGCTGCATGCAGTAACCGATGAGTTACGGGATGAGCTGGTTCCGATCAATAAAAAATATCCGTTGAAAGAATTAATGGATGCGTGCAGGGATAACGCAAAGATAGCGCCGCGGCGCACGGTCACTTTTGAATATGTGATGTTGGACGGCATTAATGACTCGACGCAGGATGCACGGGGACTTATTAAATTATTGAAAACAGTGCCGTCAAAAGTCAATTTAATACCGTTTAACCCGTTCCCTAATTCGGCTTACCGCTGTTCAAGCAAAGAAGCGATCAACCGTTTTAAAACCCTGTTAAATGACGCGGGCATAGTCACCACGGTCAGAAAGACGCGCGGCGAAGACATTGATGCCGCCTGCGGTCAGCTGGTAGGGCAGGTCAAAGATAAAAGCCGCAGACACGTGAAAGCTCAAGCGGTAGGTTCCGAACGTGCAGCCTGATAGATCAAAAAAGATTAACCGATTTGCGTTGATCCTGTTCATTGCGACGTTGGCCGCTTGCAGTTCTGCGAGTGAAATTAAACGTGAGAATGCCGGGGACATACATTTGCAGCTGGGAGTGCGCTATCTAGGCATGAATAAGCTGGAGCTGGCTCAGGAGAACTTGCTGCTGGCAGTAAAACAGAATTCGGATAACACGCAGGCGCATAATGCTCTGGCTTTTTTGTATGAAAAATTAAATCAGCCCGACAAAGCCAAAGCCCATTATGAAACCGCCCTGAACCTGTCGCCTGATGATTTGGGCGTGAAAAATAATTTCGGGCGTTTCCTTTGTGAACATGGCGAGTTTGAAGAAGGCATGGGGTTGCTGTCCGAGGCAAGCTCAAATCCGTTAAACGACAGGCAGTGGCTGGCATTAACCAATGCCGGACGGTGCCAGTTGGGCATGGGGAACAAACAACAAGCCGAGACTTATTTCAGGCAAGCGCTGCAGCTTGACAGCACCTATGCGCCAGCATTATCGGAAATGCAAAAAATTTCTTACCAAAACGGCGATTTCTGGGCGGCAAAAGGTTTTTTGCAACGCTACCTGGGCGTTGCAGCCCACACGCCTGAGACGTTATGGATTGCTGCGCAAACCGAACGGGTTATGGGCAATAAGGAGCTTGCCAAGGAATATAAACGCTTATTGCTGGAAAAATTCCCGCTTTCAAATGAAGCAAAAAAAATCGCCGCGCTTAAAGACTTCTAAGTCCGGCAGAACCCTTATTAAATATGGCAAATAATATTCAAGCAATTCGCGGTATGCACGATGTGCTTCCCGGACAGACTCCGCTCTGGCAATATGCGGAACAAGGCATCAGAGAGGTGCTCGGCGCTTATGGGTACAGTGAAATCCGGCTGCCCATCGTGGAAAAAACCGAACTGTTCAAGCGTTCCATCGGCGAAGTGACCGATATAGTCGAAAAAGAAATGTACACGTTCGACGACCGGAACGGCGATTCCTTGACCTTGCGTCCTGAAGGTACGGCCGGCTGCCTTAGAGCTTGCCTGGAGCATGGTTTATTGCACAACCAGGTGCATCGGTTATGGTATTACGGTCCGATGTACAGGCATGAGCGCCCGCAAAAAGGCCGCTATCGCCAGTTTATCCAACTGGGCGTTGAAACCTACGGCATGGCGGGTCCCGACATTGATGCGGAATTGATCCTGATCATGGACCGTTTATGGAAAAAGCTGGGTATCCGCGACAAAGTTCGCCTGCAGCTGAACTCCTTGGGTACGATTGCCGAGCGTATCGTTTACCGGGAAAGTCTGGTCGGCTATTTCCAAAGCCGGTTGGATCAACTGGATGACGACAGTTTGCGTCGGCTGGGGACCAACCCGTTGCGGATTTTGGATACTAAAAATCCGGCGATGCGGCACGTTGTCGCCAAAGCCCCCGAGTTGACCGACTACTTGGGCGATGACAGCCGCCGGCATTTCAATGCGATAACCACGATATTGGATGAGCTGGGCATAGGTTACGAGATCAATTCCCGGTTAGTGCGCGGCCTGGATTATTACAGCAAGACCGTTTTTGAATGGGTCACCGACGAACTGGGTTCGCAGGGTACTGTCTGCGCGGGCGGGCGTTACGACGGACTGATAGAGCAGTTGGGCGGCAAACCCAATCATGCGGTCGGTTTTGCTATGGGCATGGAACGCTTGTTGGCCCTGATGGAAACGCTGGATAATGTGCCGCTTGCAAGGTCAGTCGACGTGTACATGATCCGTGTCGGAGAAACGGCGGAGCAGGAAGGCATGCGTTTTGCCGAAACCATCAGAAATGAAATTCCCGGCCTGAAATTGCAGGTGAATTGCGGGGGCGGTAGTTTCAAAAGCCAGTTTAAAAAAGCCGACAAAAGCGGCGCCGAATTTGCGATTATCCTGGGGGATGATGAAGTCAGTCGCGGCGAGGTCAGTGTCAAATCGCTGCGCAATAATGAGCTGGAGCAGCAGAATATGTCTCAGCAGCAGGCGATTAAATTTTTGATAGAACACGGATGACACGGGCTTAAAAGGCGAAAGGCAAAGGACGAAGGGCAAAAATTGCGCCTTGCGCCTTGCGCCTTGCGCCTTTCGTCCTTCGCCTTTTTTTAAACATCAAACAAGAGAAAAACAAGTGGAAATTTACGATACAGAAGAAGAACAGGTTGAAGCCTTAAAAAGATGGTGGAAAGAAAACGGGACCGCCTCCATCGTAGGCTTGGTCATGGGTATTGTCATTATTCTGGGTTGGAATTACTGGCAGGATTATAAAAAACAGCGGTCGGCGCAAGCTTCCGCAACTTACGATCAATTGCTGAAAGCGCTGGACGAAGATAAAAAAGAGTCCGCAGACAAACTGGCCGAACGCATGCAGGAGCAGTTTAAAGGCACCGAATATGCGGCATTCAGTGGGTTATTTCAGGCAAAATTAAAGACACAGCAAGGCGATTTCGCCGCAGCAAAGCAGATTTTGAAGACTATTGCGGCAGAGCCGGATAAACAGCTGAGCAATATCGCCAGGATAAGGCTGGTGCGCTTAATGCTGGCTACCGGCGAATATGAGCAGGGCTTGCAGTTGATTAACGAGGTCGATGCAAAACAGACGTCCAGCTATTCAGCCAATTATGATGAATTGGTCGGCGATTTGTACGTGGCCCTGGATCGGTTGGATGAAGCCCGCACATCGTATCAAAATGCGCTGAGGGAAGGGCAGCCGTCGCCGTTGTTACAATTCAAAATTGATGACCTGACCGCTCAAGAAAAGCTGGCAAATCCAAAATAATGCGTCTTACACTGTTTATATTGATTTTTATCGCCTTATTAACGGGCTGTGCTGCTGTTGATACTGTCAGCGAATCTGTTTCCGGCATTACCGATTACTTTCTTGGCGGTGAAGACAACGCCGAGCCCCCGAACGTTTTGGTTGAGTATGCCCCTGAAATCAAGGTTGAAGTAATCTGGAAGGAATCGGTGGGCGTAGGCGCTGATGAGCAATCTTTAAAACTGATTCCGGCAATCGGCAGCGGAAAAATAGTGGCGGCGGATCACGGGGGATTGGTGCAAGCCAGAAGCCTGACTACCGGTAATCTGGTCTGGGAAACTGAAACCGAGGTTCATTTTTCCGGAGGGCCCGGCCTTGGCGCAGGCACCATAATTTTAGGTTCCAGCGATGCGGAAGTCGTAGCCTTAGACATTGAAACCGGAGCCGTGCTGTGGAAAACTACGGTATCCAGCGAAGTGCTTTCGGTGCCTGTGGTCGGGAACGGCATTGTGGTCGTTCGAACTACGGACGGCGCGGTGATCGCTCTTGATGAAAAGACCGGCGGCAAGCGCTGGAATTATGAGCGCAGCGTACCGGCTTTAAGCGTACGTGGAACCGGATCGCCGCTGATTGTCGAGGATAATGTCATCGGCGGTTACGATAACGGCAAAGTAATGGCCTTGCGTTTGAGTGACGGCAAATATGTGTGGGAAACCAGCATTGCCGTCTCCAAAGGACGCTCTGAAATTGAACGGCTGGTCGATCTGGATGTCGATCCTATCGTTATTAACGGCGTGATTTACGTTGCCAGCTACCAAGGCGGCATAGCGGCTATTTCGGAATTGGATGGCGATGTATTGTGGCGCAATGAAACCGTTTCATCCCATTCCGGTTTGAGTAATGACTCCCGGTATTTATACCTGACCAACACGCAAAGCCATGTCATGCAGCTGGATCAGCGCAGCGGTGCGTCCTTGTGGACGCAAAAGGATTTGCAGCAAAGAAGATTGACGGCTCCCGTTGCCTATGACAATTACGTGGTGGTAGGGGATTTTGAAGGTTACGTGCATTGGTTATCCAGGACCGACGGCAGGCAGCTGGCTCGGGTGCAAATCACTGAAGGCCCCATCGATGCCAAGCCTATCGTGGTAGATAATACCGTTTATGTTTATGCAAAAAACGGCACCCTTGCCGCTTTAAAAGTTCTATAAAAATATGTTACCTGTCATAGCCCTAGTAGGGCGGCCCAATGTGGGCAAATCCACATTATTTAATTATTTAACGCGCAGCCGCGATGCCCTGGTTGCCGATTTTTCGGGATTAACCCGGGACAGACAATACGGCCGGGTAAAACTGGGCGACCGTCCCTGCCTGGTCGTCGATACCGGCGGCATAGCCGATGACGCCGAAGGCATAGAAAGTTTTGCCAGAAAACAGGTGCAGGTAGCATTAGAAGAGGCGGATGTCGTGTTCTTCATGGTTGACGCACGCGAAGGCTTGAGCGCCTCCGACAAGGTCATTGCCGGTACCTTAAGAAAGCTGCAAAAGCCGGTTATATTGGTCACTAACAAGGTTGACGGCATTGACGCCAACCTGGCCGCATCGGACTTCTATTCGCTGGCGTTGGGCGAACCGGTGCAGATCTCCGCCTCCCACGGCAGAGGGATACCCGAGCTGCTGGAAAAAGTTAACCAACTGCTGCCGCCGGACGAAGGTAAAGTCGAAGAGGATCATGGCGGAATCGGCATCGCCGTGGTCGGACGGCCCAATGTCGGCAAATCGACGCTGGTCAACCGCCTGTTGGGAGAAGAACGGGTCATCGTATTCGATGAGCCGGGCACCACGCGCGACAGTATCTACATTCCTTTCGAACGCAACGGCAAGAAGTTTACCCTGATCGATACCGCCGGAATGCGCAGGAGATCCAAAATAGCCGAAACGATCGAGAAGTTCAGCGTGATTAAATCGTTGCAGGCGATTGAAAAAGCCAATGTGGTTATTTACCTGATTGACGCACGGGAAGGCATTACCGACCAGGATGCGCATTTATTAGGCTTGGTATTGGAAGCCGGACGGGCGCTGATTATCGGACTGAACAAATGGGACGGCATCAGCGCAGATCAAAAAGCAACCATTCACCGGCAGCTCGATGTCAAACTGTCTTTTCTTGAGTTTGCCGAAAAACACCCGATTTCCGCATTGCACGGCAGCGGCGTCGGCAAAATGTTCGATGTCGTACAGCAATTGTATGCTGCGGCAATGCTCGACATGTCCACCCCGGTATTGACCCGAATCCTGAAAGAAGCCACCACAGCGCATCAACCCCCGATAGTGAATAGCCGCCGTATCAAGCTGAAATACGCGCATCAGGGCGGCAGGAATCCGCCGATCGTGGTGATCCACGGTGTGCAAACCGACGCACTGCCTGAGTCTTACAAGCGTTATTTGATCAACTATTACCGCGATAAAATGGGTCTGGTCGGAACGCCGATACGGTTAGTGTTCAAGTCACCGGCCAATCCGTTCCACGGGCAAAAAAACAAGCTGACCGAATGGCAGGTGAAAAAGAAGGAACGCTTGATGAAGCGGGTGAAGAGCAAGAAGAGGGATTGAGGGGCAAGGTAAAAGGCGAAAGGCGAAAGGTACAAGGTCGCTGTCATTAAGGAATAAAAACTAAAGATATTCATCGCATACTTCAAAATTCGACGATTTTATTCTCTCTCGGCAATTGCTCCTGCATTGCTCTACTACATCCATGCAGGCATCCTGCTGGAGAGGGTTAGGGAGAGGAGATTTAAAATACGAAATTTGATGTGCAAACACTACAGGAAACAATCATGGCTACAATCACATTCCAAGGTAAACCCCTCAACACTTCCGGAGAATTGCCCGCAGTCGGCAGCGATGCGCCGGCCTTCACCCTGACCAGCCGCGAATTAGTTGATGTCACCCTGGCAACCTATGCCGGTAAACGCAAGGTGTTGAATATCGTCCCCAGCCTGGACACCCCGACCTGCGCCGCGTCAACGCGCAAATTCAACCAGAGGGCCGCGCATCTGGACAATACCGTCGTGTTGGCCGTTTCCGCCGACCTGCCTTTTGCCCAAAGCCGCTTTTGCGAATCGGAAGATTTAACCGACGTTATCCCGCTGTCAACCTTCCGTTCCAGTTTCTCCAACGATTACGGCGTAACCATCGTCGATACCTTCCTGCGCGGCTTGACTGCCCGCGCCATCGTCATTATCGATGAGCATGACAAAGTGATATATACGCAATTGGTCGGTGAACTTGCCCATGAGCCGGATTATGAAAGCGCGTTGGCGGTGTTGTAAAACTGGTTTTTAATTGCCCACTCTACCATCGGCGTAATTGAAGAAAATAACAAGGGCAAAAAACACATTAGGAAAATTAAATGGGAATTGTTTTAAAAACTCCTAGACAAAATTTCAAAACCTATGAATTTGAAGTCTCAGCGTCAAATCAAATACAAATTACCAGTATCCCCGCAGGAAATATATTTTGTTATCGCCTAGAAGCAATCAAAGATCTTTATTCGTGGCTGAAAAATGAGAGAAAAGGTGAATGGGTGTTATTAGGTGCCAAAAATCAGCAGGAAGTTCCAAACCCAGGAACCGTTGAAGAGTGGGCGCGATCCGAAGATAATCCAATACATGATTTCTATGGCCTTACTGAGTCTCTTAAGGGTAGGTTTGCAACATTTGTACCCCCAATATTAGAATATATGGGGCTCGTTGAGATTGAGCATAACCATAAAAATAACCGCATTCGAGCTATAACTGAAGTTTCTGGGCAACTGAGCATAAGGCATAACTCTTCTTAATTAAGAAAAATTTAAAGAAAAAACCTTTTTAACCTATCTCTACGTCTCATGGCAAACGTTATCAATAAGGCAGGATAGAGGGGGCAAACGGTTACGTTGTTTGCCCACGTGGAACCTGTGTAATCGGTGGACAACAAAAAGACGTTTATTCTCCCTACTTGACTGTCTGGACAGCGCCAGCGTTAGGCTGTTGAAACTGTAATCACGAAAGACATGAAACGCACGGGTCGTCCTCAACCGCTAAAGTTGTTGAAAGACGAGTGCGGAGTGTAGGAAGGATAAAAGCCGGATGCCACGCAGAGTGGCTGTGATAAGTATGGCGTCCAATCTAGGATCGGCGGATCGGTTATCAGTTTGAAAAGCGGCGGCATGCACTTTTTTGTCTGATTGTCGGGACGCCTCTATCAATTTTTTTCAATAGCGTGAAAGCTTATGGACACTATTCAAAACCTGATCGAAAACGTCGAAAAGGTGATTATCGGCAAGCGGTCTGTGATCGAATTAGCAGTGATTTCGTTACTGTGCCGGGGGCATGTGTTGCTGGAAGATGTACCCGGCACAGGCAAAACCATGCTGGCGCGTGCACTGGCCCGTTCCGTGGCGATGGATTGCAAACGATTGCAATGCACGCCGGATTTGCTGCCCTCGGACGTGACCGGGGTACCGGTGTTCAACCAGAAAAACAGCGAGTTCGAGTTTCGCCCCGGCCCTGTTTTCACCAACATCCTGCTGGCGGACGAAATCAACCGGGCCACGCCTCGAGCCCAGTCCGCTCTGTTGGAATGTATGGAGGAATTTCGCGTCAGCGTGGATG
>JALNYY010000109.1 GCA_023229605.1 Methylobacter sp. | reverse complement strand
ACAGTCTGCGTCACAGTTATGCTACCCATCTAATCGAAGCGGGTGTCGACCTGCTCGAAGTCCAGAAAATCCTTGGTCACCATAGTATCCTGACTACCGCCCGTTATACCCATCTGACCGACACCACAAACCAGCAAGCCGACCAGCTCATCAATACGTTGATGAATGGCTTCGCCATTGACTGGCAGAGCGTCAAATGATGCTGCTCTCGTCTATCATCCAAACCTTTGAAGCCGAATTCCTGGTGACTTATCAGAACGCGCTGTTGCCCAGCCACCGCAAAGTGTTGACCGCCCTGAAACAGTGCCGCACCACCCAAAGCCCGGTGATGATGGCGCAATGCGACGGCTGCGAAAAACAAGTTTTCATTCCGCATTCCTGCGGTCATCGTAACTGTCCCCATTGCCAACACCACGAAAGCCAGCAATGGCTGGAACGGCAACTCAAAAAACAAGTGCCGGCCGAGTATTTTTTGCTGACCTTCACCTTGCCCGAAGAACTGCGTTCGCTGGCTTGGCAACATCAGCGTACACTTTATGACTTGATGATCCGTTGTAGTTGGGAGACCCTCAAAACCTTCGCCCAGAATGACCCACAATTGCAAGGAAAGGCCGGTGCCGTCAGCGTACTGCATACCCATTCGCGCCGATTGGATTATCATGACCGCCATGGAAGGCGGGAATGCATGCGAGAGGCAGGAGCCGGAGTCGTCCGCATGTGCATGTGGTCATGCCTGCGGCGGCTATCGATGTTGATGAACGGCTGTGGCGCACGAAAACCGGCAAAGCCAATAAAGCCTACCTGTTCAGCCACAAAGCCTTGGCGAAAGTATTCCGTGCCAAACTGCTGGGGGGCATTCGCGAGCAAGGCCTTGAGCTTCCGGCCTGCTACGACCCACAGGGAAGTGGGAAGTGCAGAAACCGCAAGGAGCGGGTTTCTGTCCCGAAAACTTGGGTGGTGGATGCCAAGTCCGTCGGCAGCGGCGACAAGGCGCCGGTTTATCTGGGGCGCTATCTTTATAGCCACAGGGATGTGGTGTATGCAGGTTTTGCAGGAGCAAAAACCTGTCAAGGGCGTGATCCAGGAAAAGGATATTACGGCTTGCCGGGATGGCTTGGTGACTTTCCATTACCAAGACGGCAAAACCAAACGGATGCAAACCCGGACGCTGCCGGGGCCTCAATTCTTGTGGCTAATTTTGCAGCATGTGTTGCCCAAAGGCTTCCGGCGCACCCGTAACTTCGGCTTTTTGCATCCCAACAGCAAGCGGCTGTTGGAATTACTTCAACGGCTGCTTAAGCTGAACCCGGTTAAGACGCTGATAGTGCTGACAAAACGCCCCCCGATAAACTGCCCTTGTTGCGGCGGCGCCATGAGGGTTGTGCAAACACGAATTCCGGCCTCGCCGGCATTCGGACGGCTTGCGCCATCCAGCTAACGGAGTGGAGGCGCAACCGGTTATGTAGCTGCATCCATCATTCCGAGTGGACTCGAAATCGGTATTTTTAAGCCGAGGGCCGCGCTTGGCTTAAAAAGGCTGTTTTTCGCCTTAAAATCATCACAACTCGCTAAAGGCGTTGCCAAAACAACGCGTTCGGCTTGTTCCTGACTCGTGCGATTATGGATTCCTGGCAGCAACCGACAAAATCCGAAAAGATATTTTCTTATATAAAGTCGGCCTTCCGACTACCACCGGGCTTGTCCAACAACCGGTTCAGATTGTGGCTCGCTATCGCTCACACAATCTAACCTTATTCGTTAGGCCGGATGCGTGATTGCAAGACTTGACCCCTTGCTTCCAGATTACGCCTTACTGCATTTGCTGGTTTGCTGGCGGAATATCTGGAATGCTAGGTGCAAACCACGCCTCAAAATGATTAGGTCGAATTGAAGTCGATTGTTCGTAGGCGGCACTTTGGTCGCTGAGTTCGATTTGAACGCTATTTTCTTTAAATACCTGGACAAGTTTTGCCCCGAGTGCTTCACATTCAGCCTTTTTGAAACATTTGAGCAATGACTTTGCCTGAGTACCGTTGATAAATTGGATTCCTGGTACAACAATCTTATTGCCCAATACAGAGTTAGCAGATGACTCGATCTTTTTCTCAAGCATATTTGCCTTTTCTCGGTCAGTGTCCTGACGTATATGGAAGTAGATTCGGACTGGAAGGGCGTTGCTTGCATTAGTCAATGCTTGTTGTATGTTAGGCTGTTCTTTTAATGCAGCTGCGGCACCAGTGTTCACGACTGTTTGTAACTGCTGGTCTCCAGAGTTATTGGCGTAACTGAATACCGCTATATAAAACTCTTGTGGAATACGCTTTTGAGTGAAATACGCCTGGGCGATTGAGGCCGCCATGATTTGCTTCGCACTTTCATTCGCGGTCGCCATCTCAGCAATCAGCTTAATATCGTCATTTTGCTGCTTCTGAAACGCGAAGTAGTAACCAACTGCCATGCCAGCTAATGTGAGCAGGATTTTCAATATCACGTCAATCCAATCGCGTAGTTCTTTCATTTAGTTGCCTCTCTTTATTTTCGGTATCGATATTCCACTGCTTTGTTCGACTGTATGTCTGCCTAACGTCTGAATTCACCGGCGCTGCGCGGCTTCATCGCGCAGCGTCCAGTGGAATGATGGGTTGGGCAGCGCTGGTCCGCCAATCATTTGTCCGTCACTGAAGTGATCGTTATCCATTTCGCCTCTTCTCCATTCTGCTCGGTGTTCTTTCCACGGACGCGAGTCTCTTGGTCGACTATCTCGAATCCCGATGCGACCAACGCAGTCGTCAGATCGGCGGCGGAATAGGTCTCAAAAAAACGGCCAAAAGCGTCCTCATGAGCAGCGGTGTCCACGGTCATGGTTAAAGCGAGTACGCCTCTCCCACTTAGCAGGCGATGAAACTCAACAAGTTGTGGTTCCAACGAATTGCGCGGCAGATGCATAACCGATGCACATGCCCATATGCCAGCAAAGTGGGAATCGGGAAAGCTAGCGCTTAACATGTCCATGCGCTTGAATTTAGGCCCAGGAAAATGTGCACGCGCAATTTGCAGTGACTCCTCGGACAGATCGATGCCTATAACGTGATGGCCAAGAGTGTGCAGATACGCAGAGTGGTGACCGGGTCCACATCCCGCGTCAAGAACCGTTCCGGTAGCACTAAGTCGCTGAGAGAATGCATCTAATTGTCTTAGCGGTAAGTCCGTTCGCCAGCGTGCAAAATACATTGCTGCGAACTGAGCAGTGCTGTAAACAGCTATGGTCTTGTGCAGTGCGATTACGTCTTGATCAGTCATCTTCGGGATGGTCACTGAATGAACTCAAACGATTTGCGTCTGCCGGTTCACGACGAAGTTGTGAACTGCAAGTCGACTTTGAGCTCTGCGGCTAGCGCTTCAAAGACCGTCGTGACGTTGCCCTTTGTAAATTGAAGGTACACGATTCCGCCAAGGTTGCTTGGCATGCTGACTCCTTCTTCGCGAACGAGTATGACGCGGTCGAGACCTAGACGGCCTTGGAAGTAGCCAATTTCGTGCATAACGTTCTCGCGGACCCTTGCTGCACCCTCGGCAGCTGCATCATCGCCCGTCATTAACACTATTGCATGGGAGCATAGCGTGGCGGCGTTAGTGAGTTTATCAATGACCGTTTTACCGTGACTGCTACTTTGCGCTAATTCGATTGTAGGACGTGCCAACTTGGTTTCGAGGAAATGCTGCACTTCGTTCCAACAGGGGTCAGTTCCGTGACTGATAAATACCCTACGCTCCCAGCGCGGTACGGTCTGGCTCCGCTGGACAACATGAAGAAGTCGTAAGTACTCTGCAGCGGGGGTGATCTGCCATTCCGTGGCCTCGTCTCTGTCCTTGTGAAGGGTTTCGGCATCCAAGCGATAGAGCAAATTGAAATGGTCGGGTGGCAATAGATTGAAGTCTTTGTCGGTATACACTGCCACTGGAAGTTCTTGCGCCGAAATGTGGTCTGTCTCACGAAGCCGTTGGAGCAGCGCAACCCCAGTCGGCTCGAGGTATTCCATCACCTTGTCTCTCAATTGCCGAAATTGTGCTTTTACGACGACGATATCATCCACGAAATCCCGCTCGCGTTGGTCAACATCGGGGAGTGCTCTTTTGTAGAACAAATCTAGGATCAGGAGATCGGGAAGCGCACCAGCGCGACGCATCTGGTGAATCCGTGTGTATAGCTTGCTGACCGAGTCCATAGGATCGGTTTCGATGAATCGGTCGCCGTGCTGTTCCACGCCAACTATTTCGAAGTGATCAAAGTGCCTCGCATAGAAGCGATGACGCTCCGTCGCCGAATCATCGCAGATCATGACCCGATACTTGTGTGTCATTGACGGTCTCCACGTAGAAGCCTTCTACTCGTAGTGCTCAAGGTTGAGCTTGAATCGTATTGCGGTGCTGCGCGTCGTGCGGCCCAACGTTACGGTAAGGGGCGCGCCGCTAACGAAAGCGAAACGAAGCTGCCGAACCTTGATAAAAAACAAAATTTCAAAACCGCCAACGGGCGGCGCGTCCCTTTGACCGACTTGTTAGGCTAGGGACAGCAAGCTTAGCAACTACCTACCTAAACCTCCGCTGCCCATTCCTCCTCCACTGTTTCCTCCACTAAATTTACCTGTATTGGAAATAATGTTGGGTATGTTTTCGTCAGCTTTAGGGGCTGGTTCTGGTTCTAGGATAGTTTTCTTTCCTTGCTCAGCTTCTCCTATAATCCGTTTGACAAACTCGAACGATGATTCTTTGGTTTCTTGATGCATCTTCCGTAGAGCCCATAGTAATGCTTCTTCATTTGTATGCACATTTTTCGAGTTCGATTGTTTGAGTTGTTCGATAATCTCAATATCATCTTTGGTGAGATGGACTTCTACAGTGTGCTTCATGACAGCCTCCAGAAATTGTTAGGTTCCGTTATAAATTACTTGACTGACAACAGCAAGTAAAAAACCGGTTACTAAAAAATGACCGCTTAGCGAGAGCAGCTTGGCTCGTTTATCGTTAATTCGGGCGTTTTGATCATGAAAACGAAGATACATATGAGCTATTAGCAGTTTAGATTCTTCATCTCCTATACGGCTGTCACTTAACTCATCGATTAGAGACTTACCTCTCGGATAGGAAAGATAGTTTTCAATACGTCTACTTAGAAGTGCTACAACTATAGCTATTCCGAACGCAACAAGAGCAGCGGCAGCAAACCAACTGGACAGTTGGGTTTGACATGTCCCTGTGAAAGTCAATTTATTAATATCAACAAGATGAAGCCCAATAATCACTACAATAGCTGCAATAAACTTTTCCGCCTTGTTCTCAAGATAATTTGCTCGATTCTCTTCTGATAGGAATGCTTTTTCACTATGTTGGAGAACAATATCTTCTTTACTCATCTCTTTTGTCCATACCGAATAAAATGTGCAAAATCCGAATCGCCTAACGTTACGGTAAGGGGCGCGCCGCTCACTGAGCTTTAGCGAAGCCGCCGAACCTTGATAAAAAACCAAATTCCAAAATCGCCAACGGGCGGCGCGTCCCTTTGACCGACTTGTTATATTTATTTTTCGCAAAGTTCACAGGATGTAATTTCTGATGTATAAATGCGTTGATAATTATTGGGGTCTTCAATTTTGTTTGGATGATAATGATTTACGATATATGAAGGATTAATAGATTGCTTAATTTCAAAACATGTTTCGTTATCGGCATTGGTTTCCTCAAGATCATTTTTTAAGAGCTGGTTACCCCAATCTGCAACCAGAGGACATATAACTTTCTTAATATCTTCATTTGGAAAAATTGATATTGGTATATTAACTTCAAATATTGTTGGCACACCAATTTTTTTCAAATTGACGTTGCTATTAGAAATTTCTATGGCTAATGCCTGAATGAATTCACTTCCCCTAATTAAATAATGCCCGCTGTATTTAACTAAAACTTCATCATTTGAAGTAAAAAAAACACTCCCTATTTCACTATGCTGGTCGTTAGTTTTTTTGAATGCCCTACGTAATTCTTCTTCGTTCACATCACTGAATATTACAGAAGCTAATTTATACAATCTTTCTGAATCTTGTACCAATATCCCTTTTGTGTAGTAATCTCCTACATCAATAGGCTTACAACCATGAAATAGTTTGATAGCTGTATAATATTTTTTAAAATAATCTATCAAAGACTCGATTACATCTTCATCTGGTAAAAAAGACATATCATCGCTTTCACAATATTCTGCCGGATTTTCATTAATATAAAGACGAATATCATCATTAAGTACTGCTTTAGCATATAAATTAAATTCAGACTGAATTTTCTCTTTGTCTCTTAAATCTAAAACGTTTTTTGTCATTATTGTCTGAACTTTTTATGTAATATAACAAGTTATTAAGTTGTTAACAGTATATCTACCACCAAACCTAGGTCGCAACAATAAATTTGTGAATTGCAAGGATTTTTCCCTTCCGTATATCATCCAAACTGCGCCAATAGGTGAAATTGGCCACATCGCCAAACGCGCGTCGGCGTATACGTTTCGCCACAGCTTCGCCAGTCATCTTTTACAGGCCAACGTCGATATTCGCACCATTCAGGAATTGCTTGGTCACAGCGATTTGAAAACAACGATGATCTACACTCATACAGTACCCAGTGTGACGATTAAAGAAGCTAAAAGTCCGTTGGATTTATAAATAAGTGATGTCAGGTTTTGGCTGCAATGAGCCGGTTTGCAGTCAGTGACCAACGATTCTTCTACGGCAGATAATGGCCGTTAGCAGCAACTCACCCAGACTCTGCATGATATTGTTTATCGAAAGAGCTATAGAGATGCGCGACCATCGTTCGCGATTGACGCGCATCTACGGGCTATAGGTTAATGGCTGTGGACTTTATGCGGATTGCCGGACTTACCTTTCTTGCCGTGGGCAGGGGGTAATATCTGCACCAGTTCCATCATGCCGTTGTCCTCGTGGCTGACATTATGGCAATGCTCTACCAGAGAGCCGGTGTAGTCCAAGGGTTGTTGCAAAAACTGCACGACTTCGCCGTAGTTTCCTGACGGATTGGCCCCTGTCAGTCCGCCTGGGAATGAACAGCCGCCATTCTTTTCGGCGACGCCGGCGCAATTTACCAACAGGGTGTCGCGCCAGACCGGGAACGGATAATCCAACTGGCCTCGCGATACCAATTGAAACGAGTTGATGTGAATATGGAACATATGGGTATCGACGGCGCTTTGAGCGGCCCATTTGTCCACTTGATTCAACACAAGGTCGCGCTGGCTCCGGATAGGATTGAAGACCCTGCCGTTGACCACCGAAGCGCCGCCGTCCTTGCCCGCATACGTGTTGGTGGTAAAGCCGTATACCACGCCCTGGGTCGGTAACTGCGGGCTTTGTTCGGCGATGATGGTTGCCGGCGTAGTCAGCTTGTTAAGCTCCGCCTGACTCGGGATTGCTGTGTTATAGACTATGTCGCTCGCGGAATCGGTTACCGATACGGTAAGAATCGGCGTTGCATTGGCGTATGCCGATGTTTGGCATAGTTGCCCGATTGGAAGGTGTTTGCCTGCAACGGTGGAATCGTACAAACCATAAGTACCCGGTGTGGCAGGCGCCTTGACCATCAAGTCCAACCTCTGTCCTGCGGCCAGATACAGCAACTCGTTGTTCAATATATCATTACCGTTAGCGGGATTAGCCGCAGGCGTGTTACCGATGAGTACCGGCAAGTCGATAGGGCTTGCGGTCGGGCGTTGCAATGCTATGCCATCTGTCGCCAATACATAGGAGGCAGGTGAAGGCGCGGTTGTATTGCCCAGGGGCAACAAGCACATAGGTACTACATTGCCGATGGTGCCGTTAATGACCCGCCAAAGCTGAGCTTCATTGGTCCGCATGGAAATGGACGGCTGGAATTGGCCGTTGACGGATAGGGCGCTGTTGACGATTTGGGGCGAAGGTAGCGGTGAGCCGCCGAAAGCGCAGCCTGTATTATTGCCGTAAACGCTCATGCAGGTAATTTGATAAGGATCGGAAGCGGTGCCGCTGTGGACTCCATCGTATTGGACTTCCTGAAGCATCAAAATTTGTTCATGAGCGGCCTTTACCGCAGGCAAGCTTTCCAATCCGTGTATGGGATCTTCCACGATCAACGCCCCGGCAAAGCCGTCGGCCAAGTGCATGGATACCGCGCCGTGTTTATGGGCGTGGTACCAGTAGGTGCCGGAGGGATGATTGGCGGGAATCGCGTATGAATACTTGTACTGTCCGGTTACGCAGTTTGCCTTGCCGCTTTCCTGGCGGCATCGTTCAATGGGGGTGAACGGAGTGTCTTGCGGGTAAATGCTGAGCAACACGTTGTCGCTTGGGCTGTTGGGGGATACATGCAGACCGTGCGTATGCAGGTTGATCACATCGAAACCGTGCGGATTGGTCATGCTATGGCTGCCGTCGCCCTCCGATTCGCTGTAACTGAGGCTGTTTATCAGCTTGACGTCCAATTTGTCGCCGGGGCGAAAGCGCAGTGTGGGGCCAACCAGTAATCCGTTGGGTTGAGAGGCTTTGGGTTGACTGTCGGTCAGCTTAATGCCTCGCGCCGTTACCACCGGGTTGTTTTGGGTTGAGTTATTCGGTGTCGGCGAAGGGCCAAGCAAGGTATATGCCTCGGATTTGACTTCCAGGTCAACTTTCAAGGATTTCGTTTTTTGGTCGGAGCTAACCGACTGCGGCATCTGTAATGGGGCTCCATCGGCTAAAACCGCGGCCGGTGCGGTCATCGCTCCGATAATCGCCAAGCCCGCCAGTCTTACCGGGAGCAATTTTCCTGTTGTTTTCTCGGTCATTTTGTCCTCTCTTAATAGTTGTTTTGTAATCGAGCCGGCCATGAATTATTCAGGTTATTGTTATAGCCGGTGCCGCATCGGCCAAAGCTCCCGATAGGGCGCAGCCAACGGCGTAGGTAAGTTAGCATACTTCATTGGGAATCCCAAACCCATGAAATCTCTGCTATTGCGCTATGCCATGCGGTTTTGTTATGAATTGATCGCGATTGAAAATGCGGGGCAAATGTTGGAGCAATAAGTTGGGAGACAGGTGTTTTTTTTGTGGAGGAGGGTGGTGATTATTCGTGGGGCAGGGTATCCGTGCTCCCTTATGTGCAAAGTGTCTGCGGGCGGCATAAGGACATCCGCTGTAGGGCGCGCCGTGCGCGCCTCGGGGCTAAGGACGAGGACAAAACTTATCCGGATAGCTTTGCCTGTCAGTCCGACGCTATCAAGGCCAGCAAATCGGTGACGCCGACGTCCAGTCCCTGTTGCGACAGCAAGGTGGTTGCCTGGCCGCGGTGATGGGTTTGATGATTGAAAAAATGCAGCATCAGGCTACCGAAGTTTTTAACCGATGTTTCGCCTTTCATATTGCGATAGGTCAGTTTGTGATCCAGATCGGATGAGGCGAGTTGTCCGCACCAGGTTATGATTACGCCGTCCAGTCGATTGCGTTCCATGCTCAATGCCGTAAAGTCATCGAACAGGATTTGCGCCAAAGCCTGCGGCTTGGGCTGCGCGCGGATTTCATCCAGCGCAGGATGTTGTGCGGGATGTTCGGAAAAGCGCAGCAGCCAGATAATGTCGGCCACGATGATATGGTTCAAAGTTCCCAGCAGCGAACCGAAAAACGCGCCGCGATCCCTGGCAAGCTCGTCGGTGGGCAATTGGGCTGCGGCATTGTAGATTTTTTGGTTCATCCATTGGTTGTAACCGCCTAATAAACGTAACTGTTCAAGCATGGTCTTAACTCGCAGGTAAAGGCTGTGAGGCGGGTTCGGCGGCGATGGTGCATGGGACACACCGCGCCGCCGAACCGCTATTGATGTGACTACGGCGCGTAATGCGTTTCGATATAGCGCTGCACGATTTCCTGAAATTCTTCGGCGATTCTGTCGCCTTTCAGCGTGACGGTTTTTTCGCCGTCTTCATAAACCGGCGCTACCGGGGATTCTCCGGTGCCGGGCAGGCTGATGCCGATATTGGCGCTTTTGCTTTCGCCCGGCCCGTTGACCACGCAGCCCATCACCGCGACTTCCATGGTTTCGACGCCTGGATATTGGGTGCGCCATACCGGCATCTGATCGCGTAAATAGCCTTGAATGTCCATTGCCAGTTTCTGGAAATAATCGCTGGTGGTGCGGCCGCAACCGGGGCAGGAAATAACCATAGGCGTGAAAGAGCGAAAGCCCATGGTTTGCAGGATTTCCTGGCCGACGATGACTTCCTGGGTTCTGGATGCGCCGGGCTCGGGCGTCAGCGAAATGCGGATGGTGTCGCCTATGCCTTGCTGCATCAACACCGATAAAGCGGCGGCCGATGAGACGATGCCTTTGGAGCCCATGCCCGCTTCGGTCAGTCCCAGATGCAGCGCGTAATCGCAGCGGCTGGAAAGATCCTGGTAGATATTGATCAGTTCCTGCACATTGCTGATTTTGCAGGACAGGATGATTTTGTTTTTGCTTAAGCCCAATTCTTCTGCTTTAGCAGCGCTTTCAAGCGCGGACAGCACGATCGCTTTGCGGGTGACGGCAGCCAGAGGTTCGGGTGTTTGCAGGTTTCTGTTTTCATCCAGTAAACGGGTCAGCACCGCTTGATCCAAGCTGCCGCCGTTGACGCCGATGCGTACCGGCTTGTCGTACTGACAGGCAAATTCGATCATCTGCTGAAATTGCGGGTCGCGGCTTTTACCGCGTCCTACGTTGCCCGGATTGATGCGGTATTTGTCCAAAGCCCGGGCGCAGTCAGGGTATTTTTCCAGCAATTTATGGCCGTTAAAATGGAAGTCGCCGACGATTGGAGTCGAGTTGCCTTGTTTATCCAACTGGTTGCGGATTTCGGCAACGGCCGCCGCCGCTTCCTCGGAATTGACCGTGATGCGGACCAGCTCGGAACCGGCGGCGGCCAGTTCGATAATCTGGTTTACGGTTGCAGTAATATTGGCGGTATCGGTATTTGTCATGGACTGGACGACGATAGGAGCGCCGCCGCCGACTTTAACATCGCCGACTAAAACTTGATGGGTGATTTTTCTAAGGCTAATGGACATATACAGAATCTTTGGAGAAAAGGTTACAGTTATCTGGAAGAATGTTGTTAAATTATACGCCTATACAGGCTGTTGAGTAGAATTTAGTGTGAGGATAAATTATTTTTCCGATATACATTTGGAGTTTGGATTGCTGGACGCTCCCGATAACGACGCCGACATCATTGTTGCGGCGGGCGATATTGGCGTCAGTACGCAAGGCGTAGACTGGCTTAAAACGTTAAATAAACCGGTTATTTACGTCGCCGGCAATCACGAATTTTATAATCATGAATATCGCCAAACGCTACGGTTGATCCGTGACCAATGTGCAGGCAGCAATGTCTGTTTTCTTGAGAACGACTGCTTTGTCTTTCAGGACGTGCGTTTTTTGGGCTGCACTCTATGGGCCGACCTGTTTGTTGATGGCGATAAAAAAGCAGAGGCGTTAGGCCAGACTTTAAATGATTTCAGGCTGATTCAATTCGCCGAGAAGTCTTTTGATGTCACGGAGTTTAGCCACCTGTATCAAAAATCTAAGACATGGCTGGAGCAGCAATTGGCCCAGCCGTTTTCAGGAAAAACGGTTGTGATAAGCCATCACGCGCCTTCTTTGTGGAGCTGGAAGGATTCGGCTCGTTCGCTTAAGAAACTGGCTTATTGCAATGATTTGAAACCGTTGCTGCATGAGCACGAGATTGCAGCCTGGTTCCACGGCCATGTCCACAGTCCGGCGGATTATCTTATATCGGGCGCCAGAATATTGTGCAATCCCAGAGGTTATGCCGATATAAAAATCGTACCCGGTTTCGATCGGAACAGGAGGGTGGAGATTTAGCCGGCTAGATGGATTTTTTTTGCCCTTGTTTACAACTTTACCAACCAACACTTTATGACGAAAATCAATATCCAACACATGATGGACGACAGCGGCGTGGCATTCGGCACCAGCGGCGCGCGCGGACTGGTTAGCCAAATGACCGATCAAGTCTGCGCCGCTTACAGTCTGGCATTCCTGCACGGCCTGGGTCTTGCGAAACCGGGGCAAAAAGTCGCGCTGGGCATGGATTTGCGCCCGTCCAGCCCGGCCATCGTCCGGGCTTGTGCGGCCGGTATCCGCCAGGCCGGTTGCGAGGTGGATTTTTGCGGCGCATTGCCCACTCCGGCGCTGGCTTTGTATGCCTTGGCGCAAGGCATACCGGCCATCATGGTTACCGGCAGCCACATTCCGTTCGATCGCAACGGCATCAAGTTTTATCGGGCCGAAGGCGAGATCAGTAAAGCTGACGAAGCGGCCATCACCGGTGCCGAGATCGAATTGGAGGAAAAAAGCTTATTTTTACCCCCTCATCCCAGCCTTCTCCCTGAGGGAAAAGGAGCCGATGCAACCGTATTGACCGTCAATCCTGCCGCCTTACAGCAGTACCGGCAGCGTTATACCAGCCTGTTTTCCTCTGATTTATTGGCCGGCTGGCGGATCGGGATTTATGAGCATTCCAGCGCCGCGCGCGATTGCCTGCGTGATGTGCTGGGCGCTCTGGGCGCGGATGTGGTCGGATTGGGCCGCACCGATACCTTTGTGCCTATCGACACCGAAGCGGTCAGCGAAGAAGACCGCCGACGCGGACTGGCCTGGTCGGTCGAGCATCGTCTGGATGCGATCATCTCCACCGACGGAGACGGCGACCGGCCGCTGATAGCCGATGAGACCGGCAACTGGCTGCGCGGCGACATTGTCGGCTTGCTGTGCGCGCGCTTTCTGGGCGCCGACACGGTGGTCACGCCGGTGAGCTGCAATACCGCAATCGAAGCATCGGGACTGTTTCGGCAGGTGGTCCGCACCCGTATCGGTTCGCCGTATGTGATTGCCGGTATGACGCAGGCGCTCGCAACAGGCAGCTCCAGCGTGGCCGGATTTGAAGCCAACGGCGGCTTCCTGGCGGGCAATGGTTTAACAGTCGGCCTACAAACCCTGGCCGCATTACCGACCCGTGACGCCGTATTGCCGGCTTTGGCAGTGCTGGCGATGGCCCGGCAACAGGGCTGCAAAGTATCGGGCCTGCTCGCCGGTTTGCCGCAGCGTTATACCGCCAGCGACCGCTTGCAGGATTTCTCGGTTGCGAACAGCCGCGCGTTGCTGGACAGCTTGCAAAGCGACGACGAAGCTTATCGAAGCCTGTGGGGTAATGAGCTGGGCGCGGTTGCCCGGAGGGATTTGACCGACGGCCTACGCCTGACTTTCGCTAACGGCGAGATCGTGCATCTGCGTCCGTCCGGCAATGCGCCGGAACTGCGCTGCTATGCGGAAGCCGGCAGCATGGAACGGGCTCAGGCGCTGGTCACATTGACCCTGCAGCATATTTCCGGAAGCTGCAAATAAACGCATGCATCGAAACTGTGATGGAGATATTTATGAACGCCTATATAAAATCATCCTTGCTTGTCGCTGCACTGTTACTGTCGGATGCCGTCATTGCAACCCCGGATTTTCTGTCTGCTGTTGACTTAAGCTGTTTGCAGTACGGTTTGATTCACCGTATTACATTTCATTATGCAGCCATCGTTCCAGGACTTTGAGCAGATAGGCTTCTTCATCCGGAGTGAGTGCTCGGCCCGCCGGTATTCTATGCCATTTTTCCAGACAACCGCGGCAGCAACAGGCTGTTGCATGTTGCGCTACAAAAACCGGGTGGCCGCGGAAAGGGGTTTGTTTGCCGTCATTTTTAGGCGCTGCCGGGGCCAGACGCTTTGCGATAAAGTCTCCGCCGTGACCGATAACCGTTGGCAAGCCTTTAGCATGCAAATAAACAAGGTCTTTGCCGTGGAGGTGGAATTTGCTGCGGAAAGCCGACCTTGAGAGTGCGTCAAAGAGTTCGTCTAAATCTCTCATCAGGATATATTCATAGTTGGATGCTTTTTCATTATGGACGGATATTTTATGATGAATCAAGTTCCGAATCCTGATCGAGTATCCCCGGCTATATGAATACCCATGAACAAAGACATCGCAGCGTACACCCGGATGACCGGGCGTTATTTGGCGGCGAACAATTGCGCAGGTTGCGTGATGCGGTTTATGAGTTCTGCTGGCTGCTTAATCGAGGCTATGCGCGGCATTCGGTTATCCAGCTGGTTGGCGATCATCATCAGCTCGCAAAGCGTCAGCGTCTGGCAATTTCCAGGGCGGCCTGTACCACTATCAATAGGGAGTTAAGGCAGGCAAAGTGCGTCCGGCTTGAACAAATCAAAGGCCGGCAATTGGTTATTGACGGATTTAATCTGGTTATTTCCGTTGAAACGGCCATGGCGGGAGGATTATTACTGCGCTGCTGCGACGGTTGCATACGGGATATTGCCAGTATTCATGGGACGTACCGGCAGGTGCATGAAACCCGGCAGGCGATTGAGCTGATCGGCAATGTGCTGCAATCCTTTTCCCCTGCAAGCGTACTGTGGTTGTTTGACAAACCCGTATCCAATAGCGGACGGCTTGCTGAGATGGTACGGGACATTGCCAACGTTCATAACTGGAACTGGCAGGCGGAGTTAATTGAAAACCCGGACCAGGCCATTCGGAGCAGCCGTAACATTGCGATTACCTCCGATTCGGCGATACTGGACGAGGGCGTACAGTGGGTAAACCTGGTCGCTTATCTGATAGCCCACTATTTTCAAGACGCTTGGTTGATTGATTTTTCAGATGCTTTAAATAAGTCTGGATAAAACCAGCGGCTTATTTGCCCCCAATGCATTAGCTTGCCATTTTTCTTGTTCCCGCGCGCTACGCTCGTCGTTATACACAAGTCTTTAAAAACACGTCATCCCTGCACGGATTGCTGGGGTCCACGACTGCACGGATGCAAGGTAGAGCAATGCATGGAGCAATTGCCGAGAAGCCATGGATGGCAATACCGAAATAGGCAGCAAGTACGCGATAAAAAATTGCTCAATAAAATCAACCGTTCACATCCCTGTGCTCTGGATTCGCTTACGCGCTTTAACGATTCCGGCAATCCCTTATATCTTGATTCTGAACTCCAAAAAAGGCAGGATCCCCGACTGATCATCGGGAGGGCAATGAGGAAGTCGAGCAATCCCTGAGGCTTAAAGCCTGTCCGGCAGATTGAACTC
>JALNYY010000108.1 GCA_023229605.1 Methylobacter sp. | reverse complement strand
CAGTTCGCCCAATTGCTTGACTTCGGTCTCGGTGTTCCACGCTATGCCTTTGCCGCCGTTGCCGACTTTGCTCATCAACGGCCCCAGCGAAGTGAACATCTTGTAGGTGTTCGGGTAGTCACGCTCAACCACCACCAGCGTCGGCATGGTTTTACCCGGAATCGGCTCGCATTGCTTCTTTTTCCAATCCTTGACGTCGAACGGCTGAGCCAGCTCTGCCGGTGTGTCATGCAGGATCGGCACGGCGACTATGTCTTTTTCTACGCCCAAATGGCCTACAGTTAATTCTGAGAATTTCTTGGCGATGCCTTTGTAAATATCCCAATCGGAACGCGATTCCCAGGCGGGATCGACAGCCTTGGACAACGGATGGATGAACGGGTGCATATCCGAGGTGTTCAGGTCGTTTTTCTCGTACCAAGTTGCGGTCGGCAGAATAATGTCCGAATACAGGCAAGTCGTGGACAAACGAAAATCCAGCGTGACCAGCAAATCGAGTTTTCCTTCTGCTGCGGTGTCATGCCATTCGACTTCCGAAGGTTTATCGCCGCTATCGCCCAAGTCTTTGCCCTGCACGCCGTGTTGCGTGCCCAGCAAATACTTCAGGAAATATTCATGGCCTTTGCCCGAAGAACCCAGCAAATTGGAACGCCACACAAACATATTGCGAGGGAAGTTTTGCGGATTGTCAGGGTCTTCGCAGGACATCTTCAGCTTACCGCTTTTCAGCGACTTGACGACATAGTCAATCGGGTCTCGTTTGGCTTTTTCCGCATCCCTGACCACTTGCAGCGGGTTGGTTTGCAGTTGCGGCGCGGACGGCAGCCAGCCCATGCGTTCGGAGCGAACGTTAAAATCAATCAGGCTGCCTTGCCAGTCTTTGGACTTTACCAGCGGCGACAAAATCTCGCTCACTTTGAGCTTTTCATAACGCCATTGGCTGGTGTGGCTGTAGAAAAACGAGGTGCTGTTCATTTGCCGCGGCGGGCGCTTCCAATCCAGGCCGAATGCCAGCGGCAGCCAGCCGGTTTGCGGACGCAGTTTTTCCTGGCCCACGTAATGCGCCCAACCGCCGCCGGACTGACCGACGCAACCGCACAGCATCAGCATATTCATGATGCCGCGGTAATTCATGTCCATGTGGTACCAGTGATTGATGCCGGCGCCCAGGATCACCATCGAGCGACCCTTGGTCTTTTCGGCGTTGGTCGCAAATTCCCGCGCCACCGCGATTACGTTTTTCCGGCTAACGCCGGTGATTTTTTCCTGCCATGCTGGAGTGTACGGAACATTTTCATCGTATGAACCGGCGACATTACCGCCGCCCAAACCGCGATCTATGCCGTAGTTGGCAACCAGCAAATCGAATACCGTGGTCGCCAATACTTCGGTGCCGTCGGCTAGGGTGATTTTTTTAACCGGCACATTGCGCTTTTGGATAACGTCATGGGCGGAATGGGTGAAATGCGGATGTTCGGAACCGCCAAAATAAGGGAAGCCGACACTGGCAACATCATCTTTGGTATCAATCAAACTCAAGCGTAACCGTACTTCCTGATTGTCTACGGTTTTTTGTTCGATGTTCCAATGTCCGCTTTCGCCCCAGCGGAAACCGATAGAACCGCAAGGCGGAACGATGTGACCGTTGATTTCGTCATAGGCCACCGTTTTCCAGTCGGGATTGTTGTCCTGGCCCAGCTGGCCTAAAAAGTCCGAGGCCCTGAAGAACCGGTCCTGCACATAATAACCGTCCTGCTCTTTCAGCATGACCAGAAACGGCAAGTCGGTGTTTTCGCGCACGTACTGGTTGAAATACGGGCTTTGCCGCTCGACATGGAATTCCTTGAGGATCACGTAGCCTATCGCCATCGCCAGCGCGGCATCGGTGCCTTGCTTCGGATGTAGCCACAGGTCGGCGAACTTGCTGGCTTCCGAATAATCGGGACTTACGACTACGACCTTTGCGCCTTTATAACGCGCCTCGGTCATGAAATGAGCATCGGGGGTGCGGGTTTGCGGCACGTTCGAACCCCACAGCATCAAGAATCCGGCGTTATACCAATCTGCCGATTCAGGCACGTCGGTTTGTTCGCCCCAGGTTTGCGGCGATGCCGGCGGCAAATCGCAATACCAATCGTAAAAGCTCATGCTGACGCCGCCGATCAGCGACAGATAACGGCTACCGGCCGCATAAGACACCATCGACATGGCGGGAATCGGCGAGAATCCGATAATACGGTCGGGGCCGAAGGTTTTGGCTGTGTATATATTGGCCGCCGCGATGATTTCGTTGACCTCTTCCCAGTTGGCGCGAACCAGTCCGCCCAGGCCGCGTATCGACTTGTATTCTGCGGTTTTAGCCGGGTCTTCGACTATCGACGCCCAAGCTTCAACCGGGTCTAAAGTCAGTCTGGCCTCGCGCCACAACTTGACCAGGCGTCCGCGTATCAGCGGATATTTAAGCCGGTTGGCGCTGTACAAATACCAGGAATAACTTGCGCCGCGCGAACAGCCGCGAGGCTCGTGGTTGGGCAGATCAGGGCGGGTGCGCGGATAATCGGTTTGCTGGGTTTCCCAGGTCACCAATCCGTTTTTAACATAGATCTTCCAGCTGCAAGACCCCGTGCAATTGACGCCGTGCGTGGAACGCACGATTTTATCGTGTTGCCAGCGCGATCGATAGCTGTTCTCCCAGCTTCGATCCTCATTGGTCACCACGCCGTGATTGCCGGAGAAGGTCTCTGTTTTTTTCTTGAAAAAGAGCAAGCGGTCCAGGAAATGACTCATAAGATTTACCTATATTTTAGGGTTTTGTTTATCGCTCCCACGCTCTGCGTGGCAATGCCGCTGGAGCGTGGGAACGATTGAAGATAAATCAACAGGGCATAGCCGCCGTTTTACGTGCGTAACTCCACCAAGTAATGCCAATGCACACCAAATAAAAACCGATAAAGCAATACAACGCCGCATCGGGTGTGCCGGTCATGCTGATCGCCGTACCGTAACTCTTCGGAATAAAGAACGCGCCGTAAGCGGCAATCGCCGAGCTAAAGCCCAACACCGCCGCCGCTTCTTTTGCCGCATCTTTCTTGGCTTTGGCAATCGCATCGCTGCCCTGCCCTTTTGCCACGCACAAACGTTCCGTCATAAAGATAACCGGAATCATGCGGAAGGTGGAACCGTTGCCGATGCCGGTGGTGATAAACAACAACATGAACATAGCCAGAAAGCCCCAGAAATCGCCGGCATTACCCGCCGAAGGCATAAAGTGCAGTACGCCGAACACCGCGCAAATCATGATAACGAAATTCCACAGCGTCACCTGCGCGCCGCCCAGCTTGTCGGCCAGCCAACCGCCGACCGGCCTGATCAGCGCGCCGACCAGCGGCCCCAAAAAGGCGTATTGCGTCGGGTTAATATCGGGAAACAGTATTTTAATCAGCATCGGAAAACCGGCCGCATAGCCGATAAACGAGCCGAAGGTTCCGGTATAAAGCCAGCACATCAGCCAGTTATGTTTGCGCTTGAAAATGATCGCCTGTTCCTTGAATGACGCCTTGGCGGAGGCAATGTCGTTCATGCCGAACCATGCCGCGATGCTGGTGGCGATAATAAACGGCACCCAGATAAATCCGGCGTTTTGCAGCCAGATCGATTTGGTGACTTCCGCCTTAACCCACACTTGCGGGTCGCCGCCCAGCGAACCGAACACGCCCGCGGCGATAACCAGCGGCACCACAAACTGCACGGTGCTGACGCCCAAATTGCCTAAACCGGCATTCAAGCCCAACGCCGTGCCTTTTTGGGATTGCGGATAAAAAAAGCTGATATTCGCCATGCTGGACGCAAAATTACCGCCGCCGAAACCGCATAACAAGGCCAACACCACCATCAACACATAAGGCGTGTCAGGGTTTTGCACCGCAAAGCCGATCCATAACGACGGCAACAATAGCGAGGCGGTGCTGATCGTCGTCCAGCGGCGGCCGCCGAAAATAGGCACCATAAACGAGTAAAAAATCCGCAAGGTAGCGCCCGACAATCCCGGCAACGCGGCCAGCCAGAACAGTTCGTTAGTGGTGTATTTAAAGCCGATGCTGGGCAGGTTGATCACCACGACGCTCCAGACCATCCACACCGCAAACGCCAGCAGCAATGCGGGGATGCTGATCCACAGGTTACGGACAGCGATGCGCTTGCCGGTCTTTTCCCAAAAATCTTTATCTTCAGGGTTCCATTCCGTAAGCACCAGCGGCGACGGATGACTCAGCTCGTGCAGATCGGTCGAAATTTTGGTCAGGTCGGGGACTACGCGGCGTTCCATACGCACAATGGAAAAATGCATCCAGATCAGCGCGGTCATATTCAGCACGAACAGCAACATGAAGCAGCTGCTCCAGATGCCGGTCAAATCGTTCAACATGCCGAAGGTCAGCGGCAACAAGAAGCCGCCCAAGCCCCCGATCATACCCACCGCGCCGCCGACAGCGCCGACGTTGCCGGGATAATAAACAGGGATATGCTTGTACACCGCCACTTTGCCGAACGACATGAACAGGCCCAGCACGGAGACCAAAAAGATGAAGCCCATCGGATGAAGCGCCATACTAAAAGCAATATCGCCCTTGCTGCCGTGGACAATGTAATCCGTAGGCGGATAGGACAGGAAAAAGGTACAGATGCTGGCGACAATAAACGTCCAGTACATCAACAACCGCGCTCCGTAACGGTCCGACAGCCAGCCGCCCAAAGCGCGGAACAAGCTGGCAAAAATGGAATATGACGCAGCCAGCATGCCCGCCGACTCAATATCAAAACCGTAAGCGCCGACCATATAGCGAGGCAGCCACAACGCCAGAGCGACAAAAGCGCCGAATACGCAAAAGTAATAAAGGGAAAACCGCCAGACCCGCATCTCCTTCAGCGGCTCCAGTTGTTTTACAAACGAATCGGGCTTGGCGCCGGACTCGCGCCGTCGTTTAAGCATCGGTTCATCTTCGGTAACGAACCAGAAAATCGCCGCCATCAGCAGCAGAGCTAACGCCCAGACTTGCGCCACCGCATGCCAGCCGAATGCGACCATCACAAAAGGTGCGACGAATTTGGTCACTGCGGCTCCGACGTTGCCGAGTCCAAATATACCTAAGGCCGTGCCTTGCTTCTCTTTAGGATACCAACGCGAAACATAGGCGATACCCACAGCAAACGAACCACCGGCAACACCGATACCGAGCGCCGTCACTAGAAATAGGGGGTACGTTTCAACGGTGGTCAGCAGCAAGGTGGCAACCGCCGCCGTCACCATGACCGACGCATAAACGATGCGCCCGCCGTACTGGTCGCTCCAGATGCCTAAAACCAATCGAATCAACGAACCTGAAAGTATCGGCGTGCCGACCAGCAAGCCGAATTCGGTCTCGCTTAAATGCAGGTCTTTCTGAATCTGCAAACCGATGATTGAAAAGATAGTCCACACCGCAAAGCAGGCGGTAAATGCCACCGTGCTGGCGGTCAGAGCGTATTTTTGTTGGGAGGAATTAATATCTGACACGGTATTTACCCCTTTTATTATTGTTATAAGCCCATACACTATCATGAAACATATGACGCTTAACACCCTAAAATACAATTCTCGGATATTACTTTAAATAGTATTCCTATCTACATGAAAAATAATAAATACTAATATAACCAATCTGATTTTCTATCTTAAATTAGCAAGGAAACGTCAACTTTTAACGCAA
The DNA here is from genome assembly GCA_023229605.1 of Methylobacter sp. Classification (GTDB taxonomy): domain Bacteria; phylum Pseudomonadota; class Gammaproteobacteria; order Methylococcales; family Methylomonadaceae; genus Methylobacter_A. The sequence goes on along the minus strand of JALNYY010000108.1, from coordinate 9,502 downwards.
TCCGGATTTGCGCCGGGGGCAAATATTGGGTTACGGCTAACGCCTAATCCAGCCTACGCGACTTGATGGGTTCAGAAGAAAATTATCCACATATAACAAGGTTTTAAATTGAGCATTGCTACCTTTTTATGTAGAATGTTAAAAGTTTAAACCGAGCAAAAATCAATCATATCTGTGGACAGTTCACTAAAAAAGCTTTTGATCGTCGATGATAGCAAGGTATCAAGGATGTTAATCCGTACACATATTCTTGCTCAACGCCCGGAATGGACAATCTCTGAAGCAGCCTGCGGCGAAGATGCTATTGCGCTCATCGAGAATGATCTTCCAGACTACTGCACGATGGATATTAACATGCCGGGTATTTCGGGCACCGATGCAGCAGAGCGGATACTGTCCAAATATCCTTTAATAAAAGTCGTTATTTTCACGGCAAATATTCAAGAAACCCATCAGGAACGCGCCCGTTCGCTTGGAGCAGTATTAGTTGCAAAACCGGTCACTGAAAAATCGATTGCACTGGCACTGAACTGTTTTACAGATTCCAAATGAGCAATCTTCTTAGCGAACTTCATCTCGACGCCCTGGCGGAGGTCTTCAGCATCGGCGCAGGCCGTGCGGCATTAAGCCTGAGCGAGATTGTCGGCGACGAAGTGCGCATCTCCGTCCCCTCTGTGCAAGTCATTAACTCGGAAGACATAAACTCGGCCACATTATCATTGAACAATGGACGGTTTGGCGCGGTAAACCAACACTTTAGCGGCCCATTCAATGCCGAGGCCGTGCTGTTATTTACCGAAGATCAAGCATTGAAAATCGTTAGCGATATGATGGGCTCGCAAATGAGCATTGACGAGCTTGCAGAATTCGAGCACGAAGCCATGTGTGAATTGGGCAACATCATTTTGAACGCATGCCTGTCGGCGATGGCCGACATATTCAGTTTCACACTGGAAAGCTCCTTACCCGATTACACCGTAGCATCGGCAGATGAAATATTGCACCAGCTCAAAGAAAACTCCAATCAGCCCTATGTTATGGTGCTGCACATCGATCTCGCCATCGAAAATCGACATACGGCCGGCAATCTCGTATTCCTGTTAAGCTCTACATCGCTGACTAATCTTATTTCTCATCTCGATCAGTTTCTTGGCAAACTTTCATGAGTAAAACCGGGACAAAGCATTTTGATATGGAAGATATATCCAATGCGCTTAACCTTGGGTTAATTGTTGTTGACGCTTACGGCAAGATATTGCTCTGGAATAACTGGATCGCCAAACATAGCAACATTAAAGAAGCTGCCGCCCTTGATCAGCAACTTGAAAACGTGTTTACAGAACCTGTGTCACCCGCATTCCTGGCCGCGCTCAAAAATACCCTGACCTACAGACTGCCTGTGGTTTTGTCCACAGCCCTGCATCGGACGCCGCTGCCATTGTATAGCGCATCCGGAACTCGGCAGCAAACCAGGATGTATCAATCGATCACCATTACGCCGATTCAGTCACAACCGAATGAACCATGCTGCCTCATTCAGGTAACTGACTCCAGCACTTCAATCAAACGCGAAAAAATGTTGCGCTCTCATTCGGAAATCCTGAAAAAAGAAGCAACGACGGACAGTTTGACCGATATCTGCAACCGTAGATTCTTCGATGCGCATTACGAAATAGCCGTGGCTGACGCAAAAAGGCAAAAACATCCTTTATCCGTCTTCATGGTCGACATTGATTTTTTTAAATCCTACAACGATTATTATGGACACATAGCTGGCGATAACATAATAAAACAGGTAGCCGGCGCATTAAAATCACAACTCTCCCGCGCCACCGACATCGTTGCACGCTATGGCGGCGAAGAATTCGTTCTGGTCATGCCGTATTTACCTCAAAAAATCGCCGAACAATTTGCCGAAAAACTGAGAAGCGCCGTTTTCAACCTGGGCATACCGCATATAAATTCCAGCCCCTTCCACCGGATAACGATTAGCGTCGGCCTTTGTACCGGCATCCCGGAAAACGACGATAACCTGCTAAACAAAGCTGACGCGGCGCTCTATCAAGCTAAACTAAAAGGTCGAAACCAGTACATATCGCTCCCACTTTGCGAAACCGAAGAATATCTGGAACAATAGATTACCCGGCAGCACATCCGCCGGATAAAACTCAAGCCTCATTAACCGGACGGTTGGTGCTTGAGCCACCAACAATCAAGTTAAATTTTATTCAGCCTCATCGTATGAAATTCAAACCATCGGCTATTACGCTGACCTTAAGCCTTGCACTCTTCCCGGCTCCGCAACAGGCCGTTGAGATCTCCAAAATCGAATTGCCTGACATGGGCGACTCTTCCGGAACCCTGATTTCACCAGCCGAAGAAAAAGAGTTCGGCGAAGCCTTTTTTCGCAGTCTGCACTCGCAAATTTCCATCAATCAGGATGCGGAAATCCAGCAATACATTCAGACTATCGGCGAAAAACTGGTTGCCAATAGCGACTTGCCGGCCAATCCGTTCCACTTTTTTGTGGTCATGGAAAAAGACATTAACGCTTTTGCGGGACCGGGCGGCTATATTGGCGTAAATTCCGGATTAATTTTAATCACCGAAGCCGAAAGCGAATTAGCATCGGTTATGGCGCACGAAATTGCCCACGTTACCCAGCGCCATTTATACCGCGCTTACGAAGCCTCCAGCCGTTTATCGATTCCTACTGCCGCCGCAACCTTGGCCGCCATCTTATTAGGCACCCAATCTCCCGCTCTTGGACAGGCCGCCGTAGTGGCTATTCAGGCCGGCAGCGTCCAGTTTCAAATTGATTTTACCCGCGAGAACGAGGCCGAAGCCGATCGTGTCGGCATGCAAACCTTGGCGGCTTCCCACTATGATCCGCGCAGCATGCCCACTTTTTTCGAACGCCTGCAGCAATCCAGCCGCTATTACGGACAGAATATTCCTGAATTTTTAAGAACTCACCCGGTTACCGCCTCGCGTATTTCCGACACCCGCGGACGCGCCGAAACATATCCCTATAAACAATACCCCGACTCACTCGGCTATCAGTTAACCAAAGCAAAAATTCGGGTGCTGACCAGTTCTGACGATGCCGATACGCTTAAATACTTTCAACTTCGGGCAACTCAAGGCACGACCGAACAACGCGTCGTTGCCCGCTACGGGCTTGGACTGAGCGCGCTTAACTCGCAAAAATACAATGACGCTGAAACCATTTTCCAGCAACTGAGCAAAGAATATCCAAACCAGGAGCAATACTTAACCGCGCTTGCCCGCACCGCGCTGGAATCCAAAAATTACAGCCTAGCGCTTGCCCAATATAAAAAACTGACCGAGGAATTTCCTGATAACGAAGCCATTAAGCTCGAATACATTACTTCCCTGCTGAAAACGGATAACGCCGAGTCCGCGCGGAAAAACTTATTGTCATTAAGACCGCAAACCCGACAACAACCGATTTATTCGCAATTGTTGGCGCAAGCTTATAGCAACTTGAATCAACCTGCCGAGTCCCATCGTTATCTTGCGGAATACTACTATGCGACAGGGCAAACCAAAGACGCGATCCTGCAAATAAAACTGGCTCAAAAATCGAAAGGCCTCAACTTCCAACTATCTTCCATCCTTAATGAACGTCTCAACTTCTTTGTCAATCAGGAAGAAGAAGCCAGACGCAACAAATAAAAACCTGAACCTTACCTGAATAAAAAGCACTGCCTGCCTGTTATTTTGTTTATTATAAACCGCTAAAGCTCCATAATAACTTGTATTCATTAGACATTTACTACGTAATTATATTTTTCTCGATAAACCCCATTTTTAAATAGACAATGAGGTTCCATTTGAATAAAATTCGCCCCGGTTTAACGGAGTGAGCCCGGTTTGATTACCGACTAAGAGGGGGAATTTAGTCTTTTAGACTAGCTGAATAATAATAATAAAATAAGTGACACTGCTTGGGTCAAGTTGTAAAAATAACAACTGAATAATAATAATAACAGCACTCAACACGCCCGCTTTATGCGGGCTTTTTATTGCCTACGAAAATGACGGCAAGGGGCGCTAGCCTGGATACAGGAAGTAGCGGAAGTCTTGCCTGAAGATATGGCGAGCATGTGGCCATGCCCGCACCATGAAGCTCGCTTTATCTCCAGCCCCGCTACTTAGCTCACCGCCGAACAGAGGGAGGGAGCGTTAATTATACGGTTCGCACTTCAATCCGGGATCAACCTGCAAACCCGATCCGGCGTCAATCTTACCGGCGCAACTATTACTACCGGCAGACTGAATACTGTAGCTGCAAGTTCCGGAACACTGTTCCCCCGCAACGCAACCATACGTCTGGTTTGGTGCAATGGTGGTGGAAATAGGCTGGGCCGAGCAATCTTTGATAGCAACTGTCAAAGTTGCATTCGCGTTGTTATTAATCTCAAGGGCAAACGCCGGGCTTGCCGCCGCAAACAGGCCTGCCGCCATAACCGCCATTCTCACAAAACGGTATCCCAAAAAAAGTGCTGTCTTCATTATGATGTCTCCTAATTGACTTTAAATTAATAGTGAACAGACAACCCGTATCAATATAACCGGAGTGGATCACTCCACTGTCGGCACAGGCACCCTGCCCGAGTTGAAGCGAAATATATTCCAGCCATAGAATGAAGGTAGTCTGCTTAAGTAGACGATCAATCGAAAAACTTGTGAATACTACTTCAATCAGGATGGTGTGCAGGCACCTTATCTATTTTTCAGTGTTGTGCAACGATCAAAACGATAAGCCGGGGGTATTTTTAAAGAGCAAAGCAATCATATTTTTTCACAAAATGCAGGGATCGCCGTCTTACTTTATAGATGAAAAAACACTGTCGTCCATCAGGCGAACGAGCGCTCGAAAAGACGACACACGGCATACACGCTAGTCAACAAAGGCGAAGATCAGAATTATGGCGACAGAACCTGCAACCCCCTTTACTTTTACCCTCTGCTACGCAGCGGGCAATTCCGGTACCGTGTTATTGCTGGTGCGGAGGCAACTGATACAAAAATGGGTTGATGGCTTATCGGTGCGCGGCATCATTCCATCCTGGGCAGGACAATGGGGCATAGTTGCCGACCGGCCGCAAAAGCTGCAACCGATTGAGCAAACCGCCTATGCTGCGTTCCTGGCCCAAACAGGCATCAACCTCGGCGACACGGTAACGGCCCGGCGTTATGGCGTCATCGGAACCGAAACGAAAAACCTCCAAGACAACGCCTATAACCCTGTGCCAGTGTTCTATGTGATATTTACACCCGACGGACTCAAGTCATTATCAGCCGATATTCAGGCCAACCTGGAAGCGCAACAAATCCGCAACGGTGTATTGCAAACAGTGTCCATCAAGCCCGTCACAGAGGCCAAGTCCTTGCTCGGCCCGGTTTCGCCGCCTCCCGATGGCTGGAAAGCTTACCTGATCCAGAACTACTACGGTGGTAAAGCTCCCGGCCAGCTCAATACCGACATTGATCAATTGACCGCCCAGCTCACCGAGCGTAGCGCCGAACCGGCGACAAGCTTTCGCCTGGCAATCGAGAATACGCCTGCATCGATTCAACCGCCGCCACCTGTAACGCGCCTGGTCGAACTGAAAGTAAGCGGTGCGGAACGTTCTCCCGGCGGGACATGGTATCAGTCCTATTCGCCTGATCAGGCGATCCGAATTCAAGCCGTAACCGATCCGCAGCTCGGCGATACCCAGAATCAAATCGTGTGGCAAGGCGGCGCACCTGATCCGTCAGGTTACCCGGCGTTACGCATCGTGCCGTTGAAAGATATAACCCCGTCAGGCACATTCCTCACTGTGCAGGCTACGCTGGCCAACCAAAGCAAATCGGTGCGAGTGGCCGTGGTGCCCAATATTCTCGGTTTTGACGTTAACGGCGCCATGGCCGACGGCAACGGAAAATGGTCCCTGGATCCCAATTGCGGTGAATCGGCCGTGGTCCGCGCCATGATCGAACCGGACAGCCCGGCGGCTTACAAGTGGCTTAAATGGAACGGCGGAGAGGTGGACTCCAAGCATCCGGACGACCGCCGTCTGGTTCCGGTGAAATCGGTGTTGGATCCCAAAAAACCGCTGCCTATCGAAGTCGAAATCAACCTAGACTAATGCTACAGGAGCTTCGTTATGCCGTTTTCATTTAGGGGACTATTTTGCTGCATTCCATTCCTTGATTTGGTGGTCAACCATGCGCAGCAAAACGGCGCCGGCCAGTGGGTCGCCGATTTCACACAGGGTGTAGCCAATTTCATCACCATTGACGCCTATACAACCTTGGGTGCCGATATTAACTGGGCGGTCGCACCGGTGGGCATAGTCGGCAATGTCAATCCCGCCTCTGACGATCAGTTCCGGATTCCGCTCAATAATCCTGCCAATGTCCTTGCAGCCGGCAATGTCATCACCGTAACCGCAACAGCCGCAGGCATTACGCAGACCGTCGATATTATCATCAATCCCGTGCTGCAAGGTTTGGCCGTTGTCGCGGACCATTACGCTTTTCAGGATGCGGCCGGATGGTATGCCCTGAATTTAAGCGCCATTCCTGCGGTCGGTGCCGCAGCAGCAAATATGACCTGCAACTTGCAGGCGCAAACCGCCCCGGCCACGGCCGCCGCCTGGTCGCATGTCCAATGGGCAGAGAATGTGTTGGCCGGGGCGGCGCTTCCGGCCCTGACGGCGTTACCCAGCACGCAGGATCGGGGTATCCCGCTTAATGCGGTGCGCAATGTCCAGGTAACGGTGGATATACCGGCAGCGATTGTCGCCAACCAACAGCAACAAACAATCGATATCCGCAATCCGGCCGCCAATGCCAATCTGGCAAACGGCCTGGGGATCGAGCTGCGCCGGTTCACTTTCGCCGGCGCCGGACACTTCAGTGTTACGCAGGAAGATGCTGCCAATTTTAATAATATTTACAGCTCCAACTGGACCGTTGGCGTAGTGCCCACCACCCAAGGCTACACAGCCAATAACAACTTGACGTTAAACAACGTCATTCTGCGGGTCACTGCCCAACCAGCCGCAAATACCACTTTTGATATCCGAGGTTCCGTTTACTTTACCCATGCCAACGGTAATTTGACGGCGTTACCTGCGAACGGGAATATCACGATAAACGCTGGTGCCGTCGTGGGCAGCCAGCATAATGCCGGCAATCTCAATTTTGGCAATGTGCCTAACGAAGTGATGTGCAATAATCCGCTACTGATTTTTTGGGAAGTGCGGGATGCGCCGGCCGGAGCCTGGATGCCGTTGCAGGTGACGGCAAACACAGTGTATGTGACCGCACAGACTCCGGTGGCGACAACAAAGGCATCGCTCAATAGCGGCGGAATTCTGATCAATCCCGTCTATACCTACCATTCCTTGCTCGACATGTCCTGTCGGGCGGCCAATGGACAGGCTGGCGGAGTAGCAAACATTAATAACGTGCGTGACGCCATATACGGATTGTTCAATCCGGCCAATCCCAATGGCAATGTGCAACGGCTCAATCCTGGTGGTGCGCCGGTGCAACTCAAATACTGGGACAACTGGACGGCAGTCCCAGCTCCAGCCCTTGCCCAAACCCTAAATGGTCCGGCCCCCAATCTTTTCAATGTAGTCAACGGAAACATTGCCTGCGGCGTCTGGGCGGATATGCTCATAGCCATGTGGGCGATGCATGGATTGGGAAGCGGCAGGCGTATCGGCGTATGGTCCAGCAAGCCGGGTTTGGCGGCGATAGGGCTTCCGGCATTTCCCGGAGGGTTCCCCAATCTTCCCAATATCGTCGCCAACACGCGGTTTTTGGTTCGCAACTGGGATTACAATAATCATGGCGCGCTTAACAACGCCAATTACACGCATACCATCATCCCAATGCTTCCGTTCGGCCCCGGCAACGAAGCTATTTCCACAGCCGGCGTGGCCGGGCAAAATAACCCGAACCCACCGCCACAGTTCGTAAACCACTTTATCGTCCGGGATGGCGCACCCGGCAATTTCTTCGACCCATCTTATGGGGCGGCGCCAGGAAACAAGATTGCCTGGGTTGATAATTCATTGGCCGGATTACGCAACGATGCGGTTAACCCTAGCCCCGCCGGTTTCGTACAAGCCAATGTCGCTTTGGCAAATGGTATTCAGACAAACCCCAATGCGGTGGCTTTTTACGATTTTGTCGCCGGCGCTTGGATTCCCTGATCCAATCTCATCATGTCAATAAAGGCAGAACTTCATGGCACTAACCAATTCACATGAACCAGTTACAGGCGCTATTCGCCTAGTGGCGGGGAAAAGCGGCATAAGCCTTTACATGGCCAATACCACAGCTGCGACGCGGACAAAACCGCCCTTTTATTCTTACGAAACGGTGCTGTCCCCGACTGGAGACGCTGACGGCACTTGGCCCGCCATCACCATTGCGCAGCCCTTGCCGCCGCCGCCCGCCTGGGACTTGTGCGCCGCCGGCGACGGTACGCTGAACGCGGCCTACCAAGTTTTCGGCGGCGGCAGCAACATCCTGCAAGTCGGCTCCGTAGCCGACGGCGAAGCGGGTAACCAATACGGTTACGGCCTGTATAACTGCGGCATGCCCCGCTTTCTGCGCGACAACAGCGGAAGCGCGCCCGCCAAAGGCTTGGTATCGTTCATCCTCGATTATCAGCAACTGGGCTTGCTCGTGCCGCAATCCCCAGATCAAAACGGGAACATTGCGGCGGAATTCGTTGCCCTGACGCCGGCATCTGCGGGCGTAGTGTTCGGCGACCTCAGCAGCGGCAGTCTTCCGAGCAATCTGACTCTGATCTACAAAATCGACCGGGACACCGGCCCGTTGTCGCCCGGCGGGCTGTTTATGGGAAAACTGTCTCTTGCAAACTATGACCTGTCTAAAAAGACCTTGGCCACTCCCCAGCCTCTCCTTGCCGACATGGACATCGCAGAGTTCGACGTTGCAGTCCAGCAAGGCGTTTATTGCTTGTTGATGAGTACGGGCAACGGCTCCCCGCTTTTGGCCGCCTTCGACAGCAAAGGCAACCCGCTCGGCACACCTTACCCGCTGTATGGGCCCTGGAGCAATTCTAGCCAAGCCTGGATCGCCAATCCCTGCATCGTCTCCGACCCGCAGCCGGACGGGACAGGAGACACACTGACCTTCAGGATCGCTTTCATCGTATTCGACGGCGACTCGCCTACTGGGGTTTACAGCGATGCTGTTTCAGTTTCTCCAAAAGGCGGCGTCATGCCGCCCGTGCCGCCTGCTGCGGCAGGAGGATAAAACCGGCTACTATTGCAGTGTCCCCTAACACGCATTAGCGATCCGTTTTTTGAGCGAAAACCTTATGAAGACCACGACCTGAAAGGAGTGACCAGAACATGCCGATCAACCCGAAACTGACTCTATCGATAAACCAAGCGCTCGAAAGCCTGCCGATTGTAATCAGCGACATTGAGCAGCGGAA
>JALNYY010000272.1 GCA_023229605.1 Methylobacter sp. | reverse complement strand
CCGCAGGCCGCGTTATACAGCTGGATAGAGAAAAGCCACGGCGACTGGCGCAAACATGCCGAGGTCGGCGATATTATTCTGGTTATAGATATTGGCGGTGGCACCACCGACTTATCATTGATAGCGGTCACAGAAAAAGACGGAAATCTCGAATTGACCCGCGTGGCGGTCGGCGATCATATTCTGCTCGGCGGCGACAATATGGATTTGGCTTTGGCCTATACCGTTAAAGCCAAGCTGGAAAAAGACGGCAAACGGTTGGAGCCTTGGCAGCTCCAGGCGTTGACCCACAGTTGCCGGGACGCCAAGGAAAAGCTCTTCAATCATGCCGAGCTTGATAATATTCCTCTGGTGGTTGCAAGCAGGGGTTCTTCTTTAATCGGCGGCACACTGCGCACCGAATTAACCCGTAAAGAAGTCAATCGTGTATTGGTTGAAGGTTTCCTGCCCAAAGTGGCGGTCAGCGACAGGTCGGTAAGTCGTCCCCGCACAGGCTTAAGAACCGCCGGATTGCCTTATGCCCAGGATGCAGGCATTACCCGTCATCTGGCGGCATTCCTGGCCAAACAGCAAGGCGCTACGGACGATCTTAAAGACATCAACCTGCCGGAACATGCGAGTTTCCTGCATCCTACCGCGGTGTTGTTTAACGGCGGCGTGCTGAAAGCCGGTGCCCTGGCTGACCGCTTAATGGAAGTGCTAAATTCATGGTTGAGCGCTGAGCAAGCGCCCGAAGCCAGGCTATTGGCCGGTGCCGACCTTGATTTGGCGGTCGCCCGTGGTGCCGCTTATTACGGCTATGTCCGCAAAGGCAAAGGTGTGCGCATTAAAGGCGGCACGGCTGCTTCCTATTATGTCGGCATAGAAAGCGCGATGCCCGCCGTGCCCGGACTGGCACCGGAAATTCAGGCCTTATGCATCGCCCCGTTCGGTATGGAAGAGGGTACCCAACAGGAATTGCCGGATGATGAATTCGGGCTGGTGATTGGAGAGCCGGTACGGTTTCGCTTTTTCGCTTCCAATATCCGGCGCGAGGATAAAGTCGGAACCCGTCTGGATTACTGGACGGACGATGAGCTCGACGAACTGGATGAGATTGAAATCACCTTGCCTGAAGAAGGTCGCAGACCCGGTGAAGTCGTTCCGGTGCATTTGTGTGCTGCCGTGACCGAGGTCGGTACGTTGGAGCTGCAAGCTGTTTCCCAGAAAGACCAAGGTCGTTGGAAGATTGAGTTTGATGTCAGGGCTGGCGAGTAGCGCTCCCCCGTATAAAATTAGCATCTTGAGCCGTATAAAAAATGAATCAAAAAAAACGTTTAATCATTGCCATGACCGGAGCTACCGGCGCGGTTTACGGTGTAAGGATGCTGCAAGTTTTGCAGGCACAGGAACAATGGGAAACGCATTTGGTGATCTCATCCGCCGGTATGGTGAATTTAAAGCATGAAATGGGCATGAAGCGGGCCCAACTGGCCGAGTTGGCCGATGTGACTCACGGCATTGATGACATTGCCGCCAGTATTTCCAGCGGCGGCTTTAAAACGGAAGGGATGATTATCGCGCCGTGTTCGATGAAAACTTTATCGGCGGTTGCACATGGTTTCGGCGATAACCTGATTTCGCGATCGGCTGACGTGGTGTTAAAAGAGCGTCGGCGTTTGGTGGTTATGCCCCGTGAAACACCGTTAAATCTGGTGCATATCCGCAACATGGCGAGCGTGACCGAAATGGGCGGCATTATTTTCCCGCCAATGCCGGCCTTTTACAGTAAATCGGATTCGTTGGCGGCCATGGTCGATGAAACCGTCGGCCGGGTTTTGGATATGTTCGAGGTTAATGTCGATGGCTTGTACACGCCTTGGGAAGGGCTGTAGAGGTCTTTTTGAAACTAAGAGGCAAGACTATGTCAACTGCAAAAGAAGCTATCAGACACGTTGTTGAAGCGCAGCCTGATGATGCGTCATATGAAGAGATTATGCGTGAATTGGCGTTTGAAAAAATGGTCGAGAACGGCCTGGAAGACTCAAGGAAAGGTCGTATTATTTCAAATGAAGAAATGAAGCATCGAATCCGGGCATGGCAGTAATAAGTTGGACCTCCGAATCCGAGGCTTGGCTGAAGGAAATCTTCGATTACATCAAATTAGATAATCCATCTGCCGCCGTTAGAGTGATCGAAGGAATCTACGAGAGAGCTCAACTTCTTTGTCAGTTTCCAGATATTGGCTACAAGTATCGCTCCGAATTAGAGGGTGAAGTCAGGATATTGTTGTACGGACATTACCGGATTGCTTATCTCAAAAAGACGGGAACCGAACAGATCGATATTTTGGGTGTTTTTCATGGAGCGCTTGATATTGATAAGTATTTTTCCTGATTTCCGCATTGTTTCAATCATGGAATAGCCGCCGCTTAAGACAAAAGCCGCGAGTTTTTGCTGTTACGGAAAATCAGCGGTTTTTCATTGTCAGCTAAGGCGCTTGCCTTGGCGGAATCTATCGCTTCTTGGATAACATGGTGATTTGGCGATTTGCTGCACACCGGGTCGGCAGCGTACATGTCGCCGCTTAACAAGTAGGCTTGGCAGCGGCAGCCGCCGAAATCTTTTTCTTTCTCATCGCAGCTGCTGCACGGTTCTTTCATCCATTCGAAACCGCGGAAAAAGTTGAAGGTTTTCGATTCGTACCAGATTTGTTCAATGCTGTAGTTTTTGACATTGGGGCAATCCAATCCAGGCAGTTCACGGGCGGAATGGCAGGGCAGGGCTGTGCCGTCCGGTGCGATGGTCAGGAAGGTCGTACCCCAGCCGTTCATGCAGGCTTTGGGCCGGTCT
>JALNYY010000271.1 GCA_023229605.1 Methylobacter sp. | reverse complement strand
GACACGCCGCGACCGGCTGGGCTTGGGCGCTCATTCTAGCCGAGATTGAACCAGAGCAGACCAATGCGATCCTAGCGCGCGGCCGGGCGTACGGAGAGAGCCGCAACGTATGCAACGTCCATTGGCGCAGCGACGTAATCGAGGGCCGTTTCATGGGTGCTGCCACCGTGGCGAGATTGCACGCGGACCCCACGTTCCGCGCTGATCTTGATGCCGTCAGGGCCGAGATCGAGGACGCTCGCGCTAAGGGCCTCAAACCCACGCGCGATTGCAAGGCCGAGACTGCGGCATTGGCCCAGCAATGGCCTCTGACGAAGAGCAATCTAACAAGCGGTTGCGGCGTACAGCGCAGAAGCACCCCCGCTGAACAAAAGTATTAAATTTGAACTTTCAAACTCACTGACCGTTTAGGGCCGAGTCTTACGTCAAAAGCCTAAAAATCATCTTAAGGATGTAAAAAAATATGACTGAGGAATTCTTAATCGAATGGACGTTTAGCCCAATCAACTACTTTGAAGAACCTGTGGAATTCCGTTGCAGAAATGAAACGATACGCATAGACAAAGGGCGCGCAGAATCACGTATTCCCCCTGATAGATACGCTCCCGATCACAGCATATGCGACCAGTTGCATAAAGAACTTAATCTTAAGTTCCTTGCAGGACAAATTTTTAACCATCAACCCTACACATTGAATAAGCCCAGCATTTTGCAAGGCAATAACATCACAGTAGCAATAGAAGGACTATCTTGTAGAACAACAGTTGGTAACATTGACCTTATCCAATACGATAAGTCTGGAAATGTGGTCGGTGATTCAAAAAAAGAACGAATTGAAGAGCAAAATAATTTCATAGTATTGGTCAGCAAGCATTCCTCGGATAGCCTACTTGTCAAAATGATGATGCACTACGATGAGGCGGTACGTGACAGCTGCAAAGAATTTGTTCATCTATATAATATTCGAGGCGCTATAGCGACACTTGGTGGTGAAGAAGGCTCCAGAAATACCTTAGGTGACATTATTAGCAAAACAGAATGGAGAAAAAAATGGAGTGCTTTAGGAAAACTCTGCAACGATTCTGAAATAAAGCAAGGACGACACACTGGAGAAAACAAGGGGCCATTAAGAGATGCGACCGAAGAAGAGTTGCAAGAAGCCCGTAGCGTAGCGCGATTTTTTATTGAACACTATGTAAATTACTTGGAAAACAAAGACTTATTGTAATGCGCCCAATGCAAAAAAGCTCCGGTGTCATTCATTTTACACAGGGGGTTACACGGCTGGAATGTCAATAATGGATCGATAGTGCTACTTTGTCAATGGCTGCTATTGGGAAGCTTAAATCCATATCCGAATGTCTCAAATGGGTCGAGGTCGGCCTTTCGCGAATGCCGCAGTTCGGCCAAAACCGGGCAGTCGCTGAAAGGTCTGTAACCTTTCCAAATAGTTTACATGCATATAAAAGCCGCCTATTTTCCGAGTTAGCCTATATAGGTATCCTTACATATTGTGTATTCACTTCGATATATGTATTGTTGATTGAGAAGGGAGATAGATTAGCAATTTATATGAGCATTTTCGATACACTGCAATCTACTGTGTTTTTGCAACTGAATACCTAAGACTAAGGATAAAACCATGAAAAAACTATCTTATAATTTGCTGGCGAGTCTGATTTTCATCGCAGGTAGCTCTACGTTGGCTCATGCCGCCGAAGATGAACATGCCAAAGAAGCCATGCAGCACTTGGAAAAAGCAATAGAAAGCGGCAAGACAGGCGATACAAAAACTGAAGCGGTTCAAATCAATGAAGCTGAGAAAGATTTGGTCCAAGAAAATAAAGAAAAGCCATATACTCAGCCGTCAAAACATATTACTGGAGAGTATCCGAGAGCAGAGCACGACAAGGCTGCATTCGATGATATTGAAAAAGCCAAGGCCCAAGCTAAAACAGGGCATGCCAAAGAAGCCGCCGATGCTGCTAAAAAGGCTGAGATTCATATACAAGACAAAGAGCAATCGAAATAAAATAGTGCTCTATAAATTTTTCTGTTTAGTCCCGTTCGGCCCCCTATGGCAAGCGAAAAATGCAAACTCTACGCTTGTCATAGTCGGCATCATTAGGCAAAAATAACGGACTGTCTAATGTTTTCATCGACTGCTCATTTAAACCTTATCTTGTTTTAAAAACAAATCTGCCTGATCGGAATGAGTCGAAAACAGCCTGTTGCGCCCGACCGCAAACGGCCAAGAATCCATTCAGTCGAAAATTTTACAGCCATGCAGGCCGAAAGAAGTCCGTTGTGGGGAGACGGCGCAACACGCCTGAAACACCAGCGGCGCTAATTAGTATTTGGCTAATCCCAAAGGTTGCCGAATAAATACCCTTCTTAGGTTCAACTCATAAGTGCAATCGCCACTAATTGGGAAAGAAAAAGGCTGGCTGCTATAGTTTCACGCTTTTTTCAATCCGACCAAAGGCGAGAAAGCGCATGAGAAACTATAAACAGCTAAACCATGAACAAAGATACCAGATTGGGATATTAAACCAGAAAGAGATGGCGGAGCTACTGGGCGTATCAAGATCAACGATGTGCCGAGAACTAAAACGCAATAGTGGTAAAAAAGGTGACGAGCAAACATGCCGAAGTGGTGACTGAGGCCACTATTTTATTGCTACAGCCCTATCTGGATAAGACGTTAACGATTGTAAGCGCTCAACCGTTCCGCATCGTCAGGCCGTCGCCGCTATGATTTAATCGGCTGAGGCAAAAGGCAACAGTTCGTCGATGCGGCTGTTGGGCCAAGTGGGGAGTTTTTCCAGAGTGTCTT
>JALNYY010000270.1:1704-2837 GCA_023229605.1 Methylobacter sp. | reverse complement strand
CCAAAGAAGCGGCTTCCATTTCCATCAACATCCGCGCCAAGGCCAGACAGCGTGATCTGATTGACCAAGCCGCGAGTCGCCTAGGCCGCAGCCGCTCAGACTTCATGCTTGAAGCCGCCTGCCGTGAAGCGGAAGACGTGCTGCTCGACCAAGCATTCTTCACCGTCGATGAAGGCACTTTTGCTAAATTTCAGGCACTGCTCGACCAGCCATTGCCGCCGACCGACAAACTACGCCGGTTGCTCAAGACCAAAGCGCCCTGGGAGAAATGAGCGCACTTGATTTAACGCCGCCAGCGCCGATCACGGCTGATCATGAGTTGGCTGGTTTTAATAGCGGCGAAGCATCCCTGAACGAATGGCTCAAAAAGCGCGCGTTCAAGAATCATGCCTCCGGCGCTTCCCGCTGCTTCGTGTTGTGTGCCGGTGTAGATGTGATAGGTTACTACAGCCTGTCGGCCGGAGCGATCAGCCACGAGGGCGCACTCAAGACGATGCGGCGCAACATACCCAACCCGTTGCCGGTTCTGCTGCTGGGTCGGCTCGCCGTCGATAAGCGCTACCACAATCAGGGAATCGGTCAGGCACTTCTACGCGATGCGATGTTACGGGCAGTCAACGTCGCCGGTGATGCCGGTGTGTTTGCGCTATTGGTTCATGCGCTTTCCGATCAAGCCAAGCAGTTCTACCTTTCACGCGGTTTCGTGGAAGCGCCTTTGCAACCGATGACTTTGTTCATGACGATAGAAACGATTCGATTAATTTTGGCCGAATCTGATTAATAGCGAGGTAAATGCCGTATTCTTGGTGAATTATGGCGTATTTGTAAAGCGTCATTCGCGATACGTAACAGCATCAGATTTTCTTAACCTGAGCGGAAAACGTTTGTTTGATGAACAGTGACGGGCGGGTGTCGGCCATTATCTGCCGTAGAAGAGTCTTTGGTCACTGACTGCAAACCGGCTCATTGCAGCCAAAACCTGACATCACTTATTTATAAACCCAAAGGACTTTTAGCTTCTTTAATCGTCACACTGGGTACTGTATGAGTGTGATCATCGTTGTTTTCAAATCGCTGTGACCAAGCAATTCCTGAATGGTGCGAATTCGACGTTGGCCTGTAAAAGATGACTG
>JALNYY010000270.1:0-1649 GCA_023229605.1 Methylobacter sp. | reverse complement strand
TTTGGATGATATACGGAAGGGTAAAATCTTTGCAGTTCACAAATTTATTGTTGCGGCCTAGGTTTGGCGGTAGATATACTGTTAACAGCTTAATAACTTGTTAGAACTCAAGGAAAATTAAATATGGCATTTCTTGAACTTAGAACACCGCGAGATATGCTTAATAAAGCTGAACGAGAATATGAGCGGCTACGAACTAATTTCAATATTGATAACGTGTTCAATTATTTTGTAACAGCTAATCATATACGTGATTACATAATGAAAACGGACTCAGCAAAGCAGGTACTTATTGATTCATTTTTTACTGATCAAGACATGAAGGACTGTAGGGATTTATGCGACAAAGCCAAGCATCTTAAACTTACAAAACGCCTTGATCCACAAACTCATAAATGGAGTGGCTGTATTGGAGGTGCGCCAATAGGTGTTCTTCCTATTGGTGGCGATGGTGAGTGGGAGCTTTGGAGTAACGATAGAGTAGTTAACATAGAGCAACTTGCCGAGCGTGTTTTAACTAAATGGAGAGAATTCTTTGAAACACATGGTTTATAAAATGAAACACGGCGTCAGGTCTTGCATTGTTCATTCAACAACCAAGTCTAACTCAACGCTCCAGCGGAGCTTCGCTATCGCTCGCCCGCTGAGCTTTACGTTAAAAGTCACAAGGAGATAATGTGCAAGAAGTCTACGAAAGAGTAATCGTCACGAATGACCTCTCATGCACTCATGGGAATAGCGAGCTTGCTGTAGTTCACGCTTGCAAGAGTCCTTGCCATCAGAATGCGGTAGGTTATAGAGGGAGTTTGTCAAACCAACACCCAAACTACCTGGTTCTTGAACAGGAAAATGATCTTTTTCTGAATATCATTGATCCGCCTGCGCCGCTGTTTATGCCGCCGCTATTTAGTCATTTCATAGAGTTTTCTAACAAGCACTGGTCGCAAGGAAAAAAGTTACTCATTCATTGCAATCAGGGTGAGTCAAGAGCGCCATCCTTAGCATTGCTATTCTTGGCGAAAGTAGTATCGGCAATACCTAATGACTCATATGAGGCTGCTAGGGAAGAGTTTGAAAAGCTCTACCCTAGATATAATCCGGGAAAAGGCATTCAAAAGTACTTCTCAAAGAACTGGAGTGTCTTGGGAAGTAACTTTTAACACGTCGCTCCAGCCGACGTCGGCGCTGAGCTAGGCGTTGAATGGCTGCTAATTGAATCCCTGCCGACATTGAGCGCAAAGCTTCGAATGTCAACTAGGGGTCGAACTCGGTCTTTCGCGAATGACGCAGTTCGGCTGGGGCTGTGTAGATTACTCAGTAAATACCGGTCATCGGGGAATTCCCGAAAGCCCATGGAGTTCTAATTTGCCGGATGCTAAAGATTAACCTACCGCTTAAACAGGGACACTTGTCGGTTTCTTCGTTTGAAATTAAATACCCGCTTAGCAATAGAAGTCACTGTTTTCGCCGAGGCTTAGTGCTCACCACTATGCGCATATTCAAAATATGAGCTATATCAGCCGGTCTTTACTCAAGAGACAAATCTTATTAGGCTGGTAGATGCGGCTAAAGATACAATAAGGCAAATATAGTGTTCGCACATCATTGTCGGTTATTAAATCTCCTCACCCTAACCCTCTCCAGCAGGA
>JALNYY010000269.1 GCA_023229605.1 Methylobacter sp. | reverse complement strand
ATCCCGAACTCGGAAGTGAAACCGTTTAGCGCCGATGATAGTGTGGCAGTTTGCCATGCGAAAGTAGGGAATTGCCAAGCTCTTAAATTAAAAACCCAAGCCCTAACGCTTGGGTTTTTTTTTGACTACGGTTTGGGGGGAATCGTTCTAGTCGATATTGATCGTCTGTTTTCGACCCAAAGCTGTCAGTCCAATTTGTTTTTCAACATCAAAAAACGTAAGTTGATGAAGCTCGCTTACTTTCAACTTTCGCCAAGTCGGAATGTCAGGTTCTTCATGCCTGCTAAGAATAATTTTCATCGACACCTTAGATTTATAAACATAACACCACATCCTGCCAATTGTCCTCTGAAATATTTGGTTACACAAAATCTTGTCCTAAATTAAGCAAATAGTCTGCAAACTCTTCTCCGGCTTTCGAAGGAAGTAATCCCATTACATTTACATATGCTTCTATTTCTTCTTTATTCCTAGTTTTTGCTGCTAAAGCATGAGACAAATAGAATATACAAAGCCCTTTTATTGCAGTTCCACCTTTGCTGTTAACATCTTTAGCTCGTCTAAGTATAAGGTCTGAATTAGCTTCAAGCGCTTCGTTAAGCTGTGAAATTGACTTAATTCCAAAGAACTGCAAATACTTAATAAGTCCTGTTACATCCTTCTTTTCTATTTCTTTTATAGTGAGATTGGTTATAGCGGAAATTTGCGTATCCAGATTTTTAACCAGCTGACTCGTGTTTGCAAACTCATAAACGGAAACTGCATCTACACTGATACTTTCAGGTTCAGAAATAATGCTTTCTTGAACTGTTTTTTTATACCTATCCAAATCATCTCTGATTTGAATAAATTGGTCATCAGCTAACTCAAGAAGACCAGCTAGTCTAGAAAACTTTCTCCGTATCGGCTTTGGAACCTCTACACTTGTTTTATAACCAATATCGTGTTCAATCTCAGCCCATGTATGCTGTAAGACTGAACGAATTTGGATTTCAAACTTCGTTCCTTTAAAACGCTTATATTCAGCTAGTTTAGCTCTATCATTGTTAAGGCTCACTACATAATGAAGCGAAAGATATCCAAATCGATCAGGATCCAAACCGTCCCTCTTATCAATTGAATTCTCTTTGTCTAGACAAAACTCGTTTTCAATTATTTTCGCGATTTCATCCACTTCATCGGAATAATTTGAAATAATTCTGAGACCGACAATATCTGTAATTTGCTCCAATAAATCGTATTTATCTTTCTTTTCTAATTTTTTAGCTAAACTGCTTCGCTCTTTCACCCTGAAACTAACAGAGTTGGGATTGATAGATGAATAGCTTAGAAGAACTGTAATCAGAGAATTCATTGACCTAGCTAAATCATTATATAAGCCTAACTTCTGATCATATTTATCAAGTATTATTTCTTTCGACAAAACATATCCCTTTCTTAAACAACTCGACCAAGTAATTAATAATTATAAAGTTTCAGCATGCTATCTATATTTAAAGATTTTACGCCAATAAAATTATAATTTTGTATTGATTTACTAACTGTATATCGTCCTAGAATGGCATGCTCTACCATACTGGAGATCATGACCATGCTGGCTATCTTATATTGTTTGGCTAATGATGGGGAACTTTATTGACAAGCTGGTTTTGGCCGCTATCGGCAATGGCGAAGGTCTGAAATTGGCCGAAACCTGCCTCTCACAATATCGATTTTTGGCAAAAAGACGATATTGTTATTTCTTGAATATCCAATATTAATGGCTATGCCGCGTTGGGTATATAGCCCCCAATGTAATTGTTTATCTTGGATCTTGGTACATGGCAAAAAGTAACCGGTTATTGGCAGTTTCTATGTGAAAGTGGGGGCAAACTGAAACGCGGTTAGGCGTAGTAATATGCCTAACGTAATAACTTTGTGGAGTGTGCTTAACTACCCCTTCGCCAATTCACTATGCCTTACAGAATAAGAAAAATAAACAATCAAGCCAATCACCAGCCAAACCACAAAACGCAGCCATGTTAGCGAGGGTAAAAACGCCATCAGTGCGGTGCAGGACAACATGCCCAGCACCGGAAACAATGGGCTGAACGGCGAGCGGAACGGGCGTTTCATGTCCGGCTTGGTGATGCGCAGCACCAATACGCCTAAGCATACCAGTACGAATGCGGCCAGGGTGCCGATGTTGACCAGTTCGGCCAAGTCGCCGAGCGGGATGAAGCCTGCGGCTATCGCCATGATGATGCCGCACAGTACGATCACGCGCACCGGGGTTTGGGTTTTGGGGTTCACTTCGCTAAAGAACGGCGAGAGCAGGCCGTCGCGGGACATTGCGAAGATGATGCGGGTCAGGCCGTAATACAACACCAGCATGACCGTGGTCAAGCCTGCAATAACGCCGGTTGAAATCAGCGCCGATGCCCAGTTGTAGCCGAGCAGGTTCAGCGCGTGGGCGACAGGCGAGGACACGTTCAGCTCGGTATAGTTCACCACGCCGGTCAGTAGGCCGGATACCAGGATGTAGATGACGGTGCAAAATCCCAGCGAGGTGACGATGCCGAAAGGCAGGTCGCGTTGCGGATCGCGTGCTTCCTCGGCGGCGGTGGACACTGCATCGAAGCCGACATAGGCAAAAAATACCATGGATGCGCCAGCCAGAATGCCGGTGGTTTTGCCGTCAGGCAGCGTCTGAAACCAGCCGAACGGCATGAAGGGATGCCAGTTTTCCGGGTGGACGTTAAATGCGGCAACGGCGATAAAGACAGTGATAGTCAAAAGCTTAACGAATACCATCGCGTTGTTGACTTTGGCGCTGTGTTTTACGCCCATGATCAGCAGC
>JALNYY010000268.1:648-2849 GCA_023229605.1 Methylobacter sp. | reverse complement strand
TACTCGGGAAGCTGCGACTGCATGGATGCAGGAGGTAGAGCAACGCAGGAGCAGTTGCCGAGAGCTTCCGAGACTGGGTTCCCAAGCTGGAGCTTGGGAACCAGCGCAAATTTGCAGCAATAAGCCTGAAAGCTGTCTCTCAACACTTTATTTACCCGACGCTTTAGCGGGTGTGGCTGCATATTCTTAATTAAGTGAAATTATCTGCCGAAAGATATGATTCGATGATGGATACGGGTTTCTGCCCATGAAAAAAGGCCCGTAAAAATATTCCGTCCATCAGCACCATTTCATTGCGGCCATTTCCAATAAATATGGATTTACCATCGTGACGATAAGGCTTGGCGCCTGCTTGATTAATTCTGGATGTTTCCCTATTTGTCCCAGGACGAACGATTAGGCCTGCCTTTTCACACTTTTTAATCAGAGCTTCTATATTGAGCCCCATATAAATTTGCTTTCG
Source organism: Methylobacter sp. (assembly GCA_023229605.1). Lineage (GTDB taxonomy): Bacteria > Pseudomonadota > Gammaproteobacteria > Methylococcales > Methylomonadaceae > Methylobacter_A. The sequence goes on along the minus strand of JALNYY010000268.1, from coordinate 2,386 downwards.
CCCAAACAGTAGATCAAACATATCTTCTGCTGTAATAGAACGTAAAAAAACCGGTAATGCCAGTGGTACATGCATACTATCCATCATGCGAGCACGTGGGCATTCCGGTGTTCCACCGCAATACTCAAACCACATATTAAATGCTAGATGGCTATCAGGGAGCATTAGCCCATCGGCATAGCATGCTACAAAAAGACAATCATCAATCACGTCAAATGCCCAACCATGCTCTCCAGATTGTTGAAGCAGAGTATTAAGCTCTTCATTCCAGTCGCCGACTGGAATGAATTCTTCAGGGATGTGAATGTTTAGACCAGTATCAGGATCAACACTTTTTCCTGACGCTATAACTTCCTTAACATGCTCCATTCGCTTAATCTGACGCATCATTCGCTGCATTTGATTAGCCGTATGAGGCCCCTCGCTGGCGAGAAAATAGCCGAGCGCTCTGTCGCATCTACTTTCCTCGTAGAAATTCAAAAAACTGGAAATTCTTTGGTTAACCGCTCCTTCTTTAACTTCAATGATCGAGAGCCTTCTTTCAGGATCAAAGGAAAGAATGTCTCCTACTTGAACAAAAGTAGTCAGATCTGATAGTAGAGGCATGGCATCCGGGCTCTTATCTACAATCGAACGTGCTGTAGCAACTACAGACTCGAAGTTCGATTGCTTCAGGTTTGGTTGCTTGTGGCCGAGAAAAAGGCGGCGTGCATGGCACAACTGACCACCTAAGAATTGGTAAGCAATTGAATCAGAAATATCACGATACAACAACTGCTCCGAGCCAGACATGGTTGAGCCCGATTGAACCCGATCTATTATATGGTCTTGGGCAGCACGCATACCATTGTGAGCAGCAGAAAAGAATTTTTTCCAGACCGCCGAATCTTTTTTAAATTCCGAACCAGAATCGATTTCCGGCCCGTGTTTCTTCGAGCCACAGCACGCCTTTTCATATAATTCACGTGCCACTTGCTCTAGGGCTGGATCTAGCCGTGTAGGTTTAAGCGATTCTATCGGATCGTAATACTGTTTTCTTCTACGAGATTTTCTCTTGCCCATAAATAAAGGTATCTATTATTTAAAAGAATTAGATTATTGACAGCATATCTACCGGTGAACGCTGTAACACAATAAATTATTAAATATAATTCCTGTTTACGCATATCATCGTTGATAAGTAATAATGACCAGTAAGGATCTGATTGCTGCCATTGAATCACATAGCGTAATCGTCCAAGGGTCGAACTGAAACAGTCAATATCTGATGCAATTGAGGCAATTGTCAGCTCAAGTCCAGAGTTTTACAAATCATTCAACTCCCCTGCCCCATTGCCCCGCATAAAACCGTTCATTCAGCGCTGCCCTGGAACGAGCGGCTAATTCGGTTTCCTTAAAATCGTCATCAAGCACATCCATATCGGCTTGATAGCCAACAGCCATCATTGCCATCGGCCTGCAATCGCCCGGAAGATTAAAAACGGCTCACCAATGACCATTTCCGGTTGAAAACGACAGTCTCACTATATCACTGGCTATGCAACTTTTCCTGCAACCATACTTTTATAAGTGACTGGTAAGGTACATCCCGCGAATTTGCGGCGGCTTTGATCGAATCAAGAAGGTGCTGAGGAAGTCGCAGTGAAATGGTTTTTGTCGTTGGCTTTAAGTTAGGGAGCACTATCCGCTGGGCTTTCGTCCAATCCATATAGTCTGTGGAATCATGCGTTTCCCAAAA
>JALNYY010000268.1:0-638 GCA_023229605.1 Methylobacter sp. | reverse complement strand
AATTTTGGAATTGTTTAAGTTGTTTGCTCATAAATTTTGCGCTCCTTTCTGTGCATGTCTCTGGCTGATATAACCCGTATGCTCTCGCCGGCATTACGCAGGGTGAATGTGATATGCAACGTCCGAACTTCGTTTGTCTTACCTAGTGCGTGAAAGCGGCACTCGCCTTGACTGTGTTTAGTATCGTCAATTACAAGTAGCGGTTCATTGAAGAAAACCTGCTCTGCTTCAGCCATTGAAACACCGTGCTTGTCGTTCTTGCGAGCGTTTCCTTCATCCCAATCGAATTCTGTAATTTTAGTAAAATCAATCATAGTTGTATATTATGAAGGTATACAATGAAAATCAAGTCTATCTGTTTTTAATGCTCATTAAACAGCTCCAACTTGCTACATTGGAAAAATTCATCGTCCGGTTATGTACGTGCCAAATTGGTTCGCTGAAATCGACTGGCCATTGGGTATGCTGTCATTCGGGAGTCTGGAGTGCGTGGCTGCTCAGGGTCGAACTGAGACAGTCAATGTCCGATACAGTTGAGGCTAATTTTGGCAATTGTCCGATCAAGTCCAGCGCTTTACAAATCAACTCCCCTGCCCCATTGCCCCGCATAAAAGCGTTCATTCAGTGCTGCCCTGGAA
>JALNYY010000107.1 GCA_023229605.1 Methylobacter sp. | reverse complement strand
CCTGGTTTTCCAGCCAGCTCCACAAATAGCCGGTCGCGGTTTCGCGTTTCGGAACGCCCCAGTTGACGGCGGCGAAAGCGAACGCCGTAGCCAGCGTGGTTTCCGGCTTGCGTATCCAGGGCTGCATGCCGGCTATTTCCAACGAATCCAGCAAGCGCGCCAACGCTTGGCCGGTGTGCCGGTCTTCGGCCCTTAATTCGGAAGTTTCCCTGCACGCAATCAGCGTTCCGCTCCAATATTCGACACTCTCAATATCACTGCATTCCCAGGCGTCGTAAAGCCGCGCCAGAATCGGCAGATCGATGCGGGTCAAACAGATCTCCATCAAACCGTTAAGCCATTCATCGGCATCGCTTGCATTGCTGATCCAGCCGTCGTCGACCGCGCGCTCCAAGCCTTGCGAATAACAATACATGCCTATCGGCAGGCCGGGGCTGACCAGTTGCAGCAAACGCAATAAGGCCAGATCAGTGACCATGGCCGTGATACGCGCCTTGCTCCGGCTCGAAAGGCAAAACTTCATGGGTAACCGTCAAACCGAGCCCTTCCAGCATATGATCCAGCACATGGTCGGTCAGGAAGCGAAGCTCGCCCGGCAGAATCTGCAACGCGACATGGCGGTTGCCCAGGTGATAACAGGCTTTGGCAAAATGCAGCGGATCTTCGGTGCGCACCACCGATAGCGACTCCGGCGCCGCATCAACCAGCACCCGGTAATGATCGGGGCCGGTCAGCACCGAACCTTTGCGCAACACCTGTCCGCGCGGCAAAAACATCCCGATTTTGGCGCCGCTGTCGGTTTTAAGCAGCAAGCGGCTTTTCTGGCGCGATTCATACGGCAACGTGACCACGTCATCAGTAGCGGTCTCCAGCGGAGCCAGTTCAGTGAGTTTCAGCATAGTCAGAACAAAAAATAACGTTGGGCGAAAGGCAGCACATCGGCCGGTTCGCAAGTCAGCAGCAGGCCGTCGGCCCGGACCGAATAGGTTTGCGGATCGACTTCGATATGCGGTTGGTAGTGGTTATGGATCAAATCCTTCTTGCCGATCGTGCGGGTTCCCGCAACCACGCCGATCCTTTTGTTAAGCCCTAAAGTTCTTGGCACATCGGACTCGACCGCGATTTTAGGCAAAAAAAACATCGAGGTTGCCGAAGCGGTTCTTCCGAACGACCCGAACATCGGCCGGTAATGCACCGGTTGCGGCGTTGGAATCGAGGCATTCGGGTCGCCCATCGGCGCGGCGGCAATAAAGCCGCCTTTAAGAATCAGGCTGGGTTTCACCGCGAAAAAAGCCGGGTTCCACAATACCAAATCGGCCAGTTTGCCGATTTCGACGGAGCCGACTTCATGCGCGATGCCGTGGCTGATGGCCGGATTAATCGTGTACTTGGCGATATAACGCTTGATGCGGAAATTATCGTTGCCCGGCGAATCTTCCGCCAAACTGCCGCGCTGCGCCTTCATCTTATGCGCGGTCTGCCAGGTGCGGATAACGACTTCGCCCACCCGGCCCATTGCCTGCGAATCCGAAGAAATCATCGAAAACGCGCCCAGGTCATGAAGAATATCCTCGGCCGCGATGGTTTCGCGGCGAATCCGCGATTCTGCAAACGCCACGTCTTCGGCAATGCCCGGATCAAGGTGGTGGCAAACCATCAGCATGTCCAGATGCTCGTCGACGGTATTGATCGTATAAGGCCGGGTCGGATTGGTTGACGACGGCAGCACGTTAGCCTCGCCGCAAGCCCTGATAATATCCGGCGCATGGCCGCCGCCCGCGCCTTCGGTATGGTAAGTGTGGATAGTGCGGCCCTTGAACGCGGCAAACGTGTCTTCGACAAAACCGGATTCGTTCAAGGTATCGGTATGAATCGCGACCTGCACATCAAAGCGGTCGGCCACCGAAAGACAGCAATCGATAGCCGCCGGCGTCGTGCCCCAGTCTTCGTGCAGTTTCAAGCCCATCGCTCCGGCGCGAACCTGCTCTTCCAACGCAACCGGCAGACTGGCGTTGCCCTTGCCGAGCAAGCCGAAGTTCATCGGAAACCCGTCCAGCGATTGCAGCATGCTGTGAATATTCCACGGCCCCGGCGTGCAGGTCGTCGCATTGGTGCCGGTCGCGGGCCCGGTGCCGCCGCCGATCATCGTGGTCACGCCGGACATCAACGCTTCATCGATTTGCTGCGGGCAGATGAAATGGATATGCGCATCGATACCGCCGGCGGTCAGGATTTGTCCTTCTCCGGCGATAATTTCGGTGCCGGGGCCGATGACGATATCGACGCCTTGTTGGGTATCGGGATTTCCGGCCTTGCCGATTCCTGCAATGCGGCCGTTTTTGATGCCGACATCGGCTTTAATAATGCCCCAGTGGTCGACGATCAGCGCGTTGGTAATGACCAGATCCATCGCTACCGTGGAGTCAACCTGGCTTTGGCCCATGCCGTCGCGGATGACCTTGCCGCCGCCGAATTTGACCTCGTCGCCGTAAACCGTGCGGTCCGCTTCGACTTCGAGAAACAAGCCGCTGTCGCCCAAACGCACCCGGTCGCCGGTGGCCGGTCCGAACATATCGGCATAGGCTTGCCTGCTGATTCTGCTCATAAACTTTTCTCCAATTCGCCCATCACTTCCTGACGAAAGCCGTAAATCCGGCGCAATCCGGCAAAAGCCACCAATTGTATTTCACGTTGCTGGCCGGGTTCGAAACGCACCGCGGTACCGGCCGGAATATCCGGCCTGAATCCTCGCGTTGCGGCACGGTCGAACTGCAAAGCCGGATTGGTTTCGAAAAAATGATAATGCGAGCCGACTTGAATCGGCCGGTCGCCGGTGTTGGCGACAACGACGCCAATCGTCGCGCGGCCTGCGTTCAATTCGATGTCGCCATCGGCGGGGATGATTTCTCCGGGTATCATGACTACTCCTAATTCATCTATTTATCGTAGGGTGCGCCGTGCGCGCCTGCTCCGCTGCTCATTGGCGCGCACGGCACGCCCTACTTTGCTACTCGATAGGGTTATGGACCGTGACCAGCTTGGTGCCGTCCGGGAAAGTCGCTTCAACCTGCACATCGGGCAGCATCTCCGCGACGCCGTCCATCACATCGTCGCGGTCAAGCAGGGTGCGGCCGAATTCCATCAATTCGGCGACCGTGCGGCCGTCGCGCGCGCCTTCCATGATCGCCGCGCTGATAAAAGCCACGGCTTCCGGATAGTTAAGCTTCAGGCCCCTGGCTTTGCGCCGTTCGGCCAGCAAGCCTGCGGTAAATATCAGCAGTTTGTCTTTTTCGCGTGGTGTTAGTTGCATTGTTTTATTCCAGTCATTATTTCAACTTCTATTCTAATCGCAGCTGAGCATTCCAAAATCCCGTTCGCCCTGAGCTTGTCGAAGGGTGAGCGGGGTTTTGGAATGCTCAATAAATGGGTTCGCATCCTCAAAGCCGCTCATGCTTCGACAAGCTCAGCACGAACGGCTTTGAGTTGCCCTAATTGGGTTTATAGATTTATAAAAAGCATATCAAGTCGCCCAAATTCGTGGCGCACAAGCTTTGCGTTGTACGGAATCCGGCCGAACAATCGTCCAAACCTGCTCGAAAAAACCGCGCAACCGGTCGCTTCTGTCATCAACAGCTCTACAGACCAGCAGGTCGTCAATAAGCGTCACGCCTCGTCCTTTGCTATCGCCGATTAATTGCCGGACTGCGTCCAGACTTTCAGCCCCGGCAGGGCAGGCAAACAAGGTTCCGCAAGCCGATAATCCCTGCAACCCCCAACGGGCCGCAAAAGCCTTCGCATCCAGATGCAATCGCTCCAAAAATAAAGGCTGGCCCCCGCAATAAACCCGCCAGCTCATATCCGCCAAACCGGCAACGAAACTCTCTCCGCTGGCCGGCCGCCCGAGAGACAGAATCTCCCAACCGATAAAACGCGCGCCTGCCGCCAATTCGACGTTAACCGCCGATTTTAACTGCGCCCCTTGATAAATAATGGTTTCCTGCGGCAGCCATTCCAGCGCCGCACCTTCATCCACTTTTATCGATACGGTCTGAACGGCCAGCTCGCCGCTGCTGCGATAAAACTTTCCGGCCGCCGGCGTGGTAATCAGCGCATGACTGTGTTGTTCGGCGCTGATGCAAAGGCTTAACCGGTCTCCGCCGATAATGCCGCCCGGCGGATGCAGGATGTACACATGGCACACGCCGCCTTCCGGGTAAAAAGGCCGCTGCACGGTCAATGGGCCTTGATGGCGACGGTGCGCCAATAGCGTTTTGCCGTGCTGGTGGGCGAATCCCAGTGCTAGTTCCGCCTGCCAGCCATTTGTAGGTGTATTTGCAGTCACTGTGCTCGGCTGGTTCCCAAGCTCCAGCTTGGGAACCCAGTCTTGGACGCTCCAGCTTCCCGACTCGCGAAGCTGGAGCTTCGTCCACCGCATTCCCAAGCTGGAGCTTGGGAATGCGCACAAGCACAACAAGCCCAAATAAACGCCAACATCGTATCCATCAAACCGTCAAATACCGCTTAACCATGTCATCGCTCAATTGGTCCATCGCCCCGGCAGCCACGCCGCGCCCTCTATCCATAATATAAAACCGGTCCGCGACCTTACGCGCAAACGGCAGTTTTTGTTCCACCAGCAACACGGTCACCCCCAATTCGTTTTTGATCTTGACGATCCCTTCGCGCACCTCGTCTTTCGCCTCATCGCCTTGTTTAAGCAAGGGCGTCGTTATGCCTTTGGCGCGGTTCAGGCGGATAATCACATCGCCGATTTCGCTGACGATATTCGGCTGTATGCCTTCGGTCGGCTCGTCCAGGATCAGCAATTTGGGATTAAGCACCAAAGCCCTGCCGATTGCCAGTTGCTGCTGCTGGCCTCCCGATAAATCGCCGCCGCGCCGTTTCAGCATTTGTTTCAGCACCGGAAAAAGTTCATAGATATGTTCCGGGACTTTTTTGATGCCTTGCTTGCGCGCCGCCCGCAGGCCGGTTTTCAGGTTTTCCTCGACCGTCAGCAACGGAAAAATCTCCCGGCCCTGCGGCACGAAACCGATGCCCAGCTCGGCGCGGCGTTCCGGTTTGGCTAGGGTTAATGCCTCGCCGTTGTAGTCGATAGCGCCGTCACGCACTGCAATCAGCCCCATGATGCATTTAAGCAAGGTGGTCTTGCCGACGCCGTTGCGGCCCATTAAACACAGGCAGGAACCGGCCGGTATGTCGAGATTCACATCCCACAAAGTATGGCTGCCGCCGTAATATTGATTCAATCCTGTAATTTTCAGCATCAGTCCCCCAAATAAACCTGTATCACGCGCGGATCGTTCTGCACCTCGTCCATTGTGCCTTCCGTCAGCACCGAGCCTTCATGCAGCACCGTCACATGCTTGGCAATCGAGCGGACGAATTCCATATCGTGCTCGACGACAACGATGGAGCGCTCGCCCTGTAGCGATAACAGCAGTTCCGCGGTGCGTTCGACTTCCTGATGGGTCATGCCCGCAATCGGCTCGTCGACCAGCATGACTTTGGGTTCCTGCATCAGCAACATGCCGATTTCCAGCCATTGCTTCTGCCCGTGCGACAAAATGCCCGCCGGTTGCGAGCGGTGCTCGGCCAGCCCTATCGTTTCCAGCACTTGCTCGATGCGGTCGCGTTGCACGCCGTTCAATTTCGCAAACAAGGTCGGCCAGACGCCCTTGTTGGTCGCCAGAGCCAGTTCCAGGTTTTCGAACACGCTGAGCATTTCAAACACGCTGGGCTTTTGGAATTTGCGGCAAATGCCCGCCTGGGCGATGGCCGGTTCGTCCATTTGCAGCAGGTCGATGGTCTGCCCGAAAAACACCGAGCCGGTGTCCGGACGGGTTTTGCCGGTAATCACATCCATCAGCGTGGTCTTACCGGCGCCGTTAGGGCCGATCAAACAGCGCAATTCCCCGGCATCGATATACAGCGACAGCTTATTCAAGGCATTAAAGCCGTCGAAACTGACGCTGACATCTTCAAGATAAAGAATAGGGCCGTGGCTGACATCCAATTGGCCCGGTTTAAGCGCTAAGCCGTTCATAGTTTTTGTTCCTTCAAACGGCGTTGCCAGAATCCGAGCAGGCCGTCAGGCAATAGCACGGTCACCAGAATAAAAGTCGCGCCTAGGAAAAACAGCCATATTTCCGGCGCCCATCCGGTCAGCAGCGTTTTGGTGTAGTTAACCAGCACCGCGCCGACAATCGCGCCGTACAGCGTGCCGCGGCCGCCGATAGCGACCCAGATGACAATTTCCAGCGAGTTCAGCGGCGAAAATTCGCTGGGATTGATGATGCCTACTTGCGGCACGTACAAAGCCCCGGCGATCCCGGCCAGCATCGCGGCAAACACGAAAATCCACAGTTTGAACAGCTCAACGCGATAGCCGAGAAAACGCACCCGCATTTCCTGGTCGCGAATCGCGGTCACCACCCGGCCCAGTTTGCTGTTGACCACCCAACGGCTGATCAGGAAAGCCAGCACCAGGATCAAGCCGGAAGCCATCAACAAACAGGCGCGCACCGAATCGGACTGGCTGTTAAAGCCGAGGATTTCCTTGAAATCGGTCAAGCCGTTGTTACCGCCAAAACCCATCTCGTTACGGAAAAATGCCAGCAGCAACGCGTAAGTCAGCGCCTGGGTGATAATCGACAGATAAACGCCGGTCACCCGCGAGCGGAACGCCAGCCAGCCGAACAGGAAAGCTAATGCGCCCGGAACCAGCACAGTCATGATCGCGGCAAACCAGAACTGGTCGAAACCGTGCCAATACCAGGGCAGGGCTTTCCAATCAAGAAACACCATGAAATCGGGCAACAGCGGGTCGCCGTAAACGCCGCGATTACCGATCTGGCGCATTAAATACATGCCCATCATGTAGCCGCCCAGCGCAAAGAAAGCGCCGTGACCCAAGGCCAGAATGCCGCAATAACCCCAAACCAAATCCAGCGACATGCCCAGCAACGCGAAAGCCAGATACTTTCCCAACAGCGATACGGTGTAAGCCGAGAAATACAGCGGCGAACCCGGCGCAAACAGCAGGTTGCACACAGGAACAATCAGGCTGATTACGGACAAAACAGCCAGCACCGAGAGCGCGGCTTTATCGTTTTTAAACAGCATCGCTTAGCCCTCCACTGCCCGGCCCTGTTGCGGAAATAAACCGCGCGGGCGCTTTTGGATGAATAAAATAATAAACACCAGCACCAGGATTTTCGCCAGTACCGCGCCCGCGTAGGGCTCAAGCAGTTTATTGGCGATACCCAACGAAAATCCCGCCACCAGCGTTCCCCACAAATTGCCGACGCCGCCGAAAACCACGACCATAAACGAATCGACGATATAAGCCTGTCCCAGATTAGGGCCGACATTGGTGATCTGGCTTAACGCGACCCCGGCTACCCCGGCAATGCCCGAGCCCAACCCGAAGGTCAACGCATCGACCCGGCCGGTCGGAATGCCCATGGCTAAAGCCATCTTGCGGTTCTGCGCAACGGCGCGTACTTCGAGTCCCAAGCGGGTCCGTTTGAGAATTTGCAGCAACAATACGAACACCAGCAGGCAGAACGCCAGTATGTACAAGCGGTTCCAGGTCAGCGACAAAAAATCGTTGATTTGCAACGCGCCGCTCATCCATTCCGGCGTCGCGACGCTGCGGTTTAACGGCGAAAAAATCGAGCGCACGGTCTGTTGCAAAAACAGGCTGACGCCGAAGGTCGCCAACAGCGTTTCCAGCGGGCGGCCGTACAGAAAACGGATAATGCCGCGCTCGATCACAATCCCCGCCGTTGCCGAAATAATGAACGCGGACGGCACCGCAACCGCCACCGACAGCCCCAAATGGTTGGGCATCAGCTGCTGCGTGACATAGGTTGTATAAGCGCCGAGCATCATCAGCTCGCCGTGCGCCATATTGATCACGCCCATCACGCCGAAAGTAATCGCCAGCCCGATCGCGGCCAAGACCAGCACCGCGCCCAGGCTTAGACCGAAAAACAGGGTTTCGACAGCGGCATAGGCTTGCAGCTTCGAATTGATTTTTGCCAGCGCGGCTCCGGCCTGATTGCGCACATCGCTGTCCGCTTCCGGACAATGGCCTCCGGCATCTTTTTCGACCAATTCGTTCAAGCGGTTAACCACATTTTGGTTGGCCTGATCCTTTAATAATTCTATCGCGGCCAAACGCACGCTTTTGTCGGGGCTGTTCAATTGTTCCAGCCCCAAAATAAGCTTGATCGCATTTTGCACGCTTTCGTCCTTTTCCATTAGAAGATGGCCGCGCAACAGCGCCAAACTCGGGTCGTCGATGGATTTACCCATCGCGCTGACGGCTGCGAGCCTTACGTCCGGATCATCGTCATTCAGCTGCAAGCGGCCGATTATTTTCCGCAACGAGGTACGCAGGCTGTTGTTGACGGTGATTTTTTGCGTAGCGGTCCGGTCCACGGCGCCAAGGCTTGCTGCGCTTTCGGCGTCAATCAGTTTGTATCCCGCCTCAACTTCTTCGCCGATCACGAGTTTTTCATCGGCTTTAAGATTAAACAGCCGGCCGTCGAGCAGGGCTTGCAATACGGCAACGGCCTGGGGATTCGGCACGGCGGCCAGTTGTTCGATAGCCTGGCCGCGCTCTTGCATGGACCCGGTTTTAAGATTGGCTAAAGCGGCCGAGAAAACATCCTCGGCGGCATTTTCCTGACCGATACTCAAGGTTGGCGACATCAGGAACAATCCCAGTATTACCCGGCAACACCATCGGAAAGAATTCGGTTTCATAACAACTCCGTAGCTTAATAAATGGAACACGGATGGCACGTTAAGTTCTGAGGAAAATGTGGGAGCGGCTTCAGCCGCGATTGTCGTCGTCCTCGCGGCTGAAGCCGCTCCCACAGTGTTAGAAAATATGTTAGTTACCGATCAAAAATTCTGCCCGGAACACTTCTTGGTTTTGGTGTTGTAATTGCCGCAACTGATGGGTGGAGTCCAGTCGGCAATAATCGGTTTGCTTTCCGGCAAAAAGTCGGACCAGGCATCGCCGTCGATCAGCTTGTTGGTTTGCCAAACCGTTTGCAATTGCCCGTCATCCTGGATTTCGCCGATTAATACCGGTTTGCTGATGTGATGGTTAGGCAGCATTTTAGCGGTGCCGCCGGTCAGGTTCGGGAACTCGACGCCGATAATCGCTTTTTGCACCGCGTCAGGATCGGTGGTACCGGCTTTTTCAACCGCTTTGACCCACATGTTGAAACCGATGTAATGCGCTTCCATCGGGTCGTTGGTGACGCGTTTCGGGTTTTTGATAAAGTCGTGCCATTGGCTGATAAACGCGGCATTTTTAGTGGTATCGACGCTCATGAAATAGTTCCACGCAGCCAGATGCCCCACCAGCGGTTTGGTATCCATGCCCGACAACTCCTCCTCCCCTACCGAAAATGCGATGACCGGAATCTGTTCCGCTGAAATGCCTTGATTGCCCAATTCTTTGTAGAACGGGATATTGGCGTCGCCGTTAATCGTTGAAACAACCGCGGTCTTCTTACCGGTCGAGCCGAATTTTTTGATGTCGGCGACAATGCCTTGCCAATCGGAATGCCCGAAAGGCGTGTAATTAATCATAATGTCCTTTTTGGCTACGCCTTTGGCAAGAAGGTAGGCCTCAAGGATTTTGTTGGTGGTGCGCGGATAAACGTAGTCCGTGCCCGCCAGTACCCAACGTTTTACCTTTAAATCGTTCATCAGGTAGTCGACCGCCGGAATCGCCTGCTGGTTCGGCGCGGCGCCGGTATAAAAGACATTTTTGGACGATTCTTCGCCTTCATACTGCACCGGGTAAAACAGCAGGCCGTTAAGCTCTTCTATGACCGGTAATACGGATTTTCTCGACACCGAAGTCCAGCAGCCGAAGATCGCGGCTACTTTATCCTTGGTCAGCAATTCGCGGGCTTTTTCCGCAAACAGCGGCCAGTTTGAAGCCGGATCGACGACCACCGCTTCGAGTTTCTTGCCCAGCAAGCCGCCTTTTTTGTTCTGCTCGTCGATCAACATCAGCATCGTGTCTTTCAGCGTGGTTTCGCTGATCGCCATCGTGCCGGACAATGAATGCAGCACGCCGACTTTGATGGTGTCTTCGGCGTTCGCCGCGCCTGTCGCCAAGGTCAATGCCGCTATCGCCGCGGCAATACCGAGTTTTCGCAGTTTTGAAGATAATCTGTTCATATTTGTCATCCTGAATAGTTAAGAGGGTTTATATCTGCCATTGAAAGCCGAGTTTTACGGCATTGGTGTTTACGCCTGTCGCTGTCGACGTGTAATTCAGGCCTTTAGTCATAAGATCGCCGTATTCCCAACTCAAGGACACTTTGGCGTTATGGCCGTCGATGATGTAGTTCAAGCCGCCTTCGTAGGAATTACGATTGGAACTGCCGCCGGGCATCACATTCACATAGCGCACATAAGGCTGGACCAGGCCGATGCCGACTTTCTGCGGGAACAGGTACATGCCGCTGACGTCATAGGCGTTGCCTTCGAACATAGAGAAACCGCCGCCCGCATTGCGCGAGGCTTGGCTGTAGCCGCCGGAAATCCCGTAGTTTTTGTATTCGCCGTTTACCGTAACCACTGCGCTATTGGGCAGCACTTTTTCCATCAATACATCGACTGCGGTACCCCGGAAGTTGCCGTGATCCAGCGCGGTGCCCGCGCCGTCTTCCTGATACTGGTTGGACGCGCCGACGGTCAAGATGTCGCCGCCTTTGCCGTAGTAAGTACCCGAAGTGTAATAGCCGGGATTCTTCTCGACATCCCAGAAGTTGTAGGCGAAACGCTGGCTGTACAGAATATTGTCGTCGACATTGGCGCCGCCTCTTAAGCCGCGGAAAAAGCCGACCGCATATTGCAGGCGGCCGTTAAACGCCGCGCCCCAGAAGGTCGCGCCGTCGTCACGGCCGAAAGAACCGGCCGAAGTGCCGTCCGACTTAATCGTCAAATTGTAATCGGCGGGCTCGAACGGCGTGCCGGAACTGAAAATATTGTAGATCGCGCTGTAAAACGGACCGTTCATTTCCCGGCGCTCGGCCGGAACCAGCATGCGGCCTACCCAAAGATTAACGTACGGGTTGTACTCGAACTTGCCGATCGCATCCAATACCCGGACTTCGCCGCCGTTGCTGCAGGTTTGGCAATCGGTATTGAACTCCACCTTTAAGTATTTGTGGATTTGTCCGTTGAGGTACAAACGGATATTGTCCAGATTAAAGTCGTTGCTCCATTTGTTGGCGCCGGCGCCGGCCCCGCTTTCGGCGGCCTGGAAACTGCTGCGTAAACCCGCGCCGATGCTGACCCATTTGGTGTCGTCAATTTTGAATGTCGCCCCGGCTTGCGCAGCCGGTGCATATCCGGCGGCCAGCGTTAACAGGCCTATTGCCGAAAGAAGCGGCTTGCTTCGCAGTCCGGCTATTGTTTTTGTAGAATCACTCATGTCAGGTTCCCCGGAATTTAAAACGTGATTTGATATTGCAGCCGGGTTATCCGGATGCAGCCAGGAAGTTGGCTGGGGATGATTATTTTGTCCGGGGGAAATTCTCACAATGCGTCATCTGACTCATCAGTCAAATGACGTATATCCGGCAACCGGCAACTCGCCTACAGTTGCGGAACCTGTCACACACAATCCGGATTCGCATGAATAAGCCAATACACGACCCTGTCAGCAGCCTGTTTTTCAAAGCTATCGCAATGGCCGGGCTGTTAACCGCCTGCGCGCCGGGCCTGGAAAAAAAGCCGACGCAAATCGATACCGCATCGGTTAAGCGGATTGAATTCAGGATCGGCACGGTCAAGCAACCGTCGTTGAAACCGGTATTGGCCCAACAGGACGCGGTTGCCCGGATCGGTAAAAATCTGGCCGGTTGGGGTTATCCGGTAGGGACTGAAGACCATCAGGTTTTTAGTCACACGTTGACTGCCGAAGTCGGCTTGATCGAACACAGTGAAACGCCGCCCGGATTTTCGTTTTCTTCCGGCAATTCCGATCCAAGGGCTATCGATTTCCAAAAAGCCAATGTGTTGCCGATCAGCTGCGAGTTGGCTTCTATCGCACAGCCGGCGCAATCGACCTATCTGAATATGGACTTTGTTGCCGGGAATGCGACTAACGAAGCGCAGTTGGTCGATCACATCAGCACCGTCTGTTTCAACCTGTTGAGCGAGCTTAACTGGCCCGATAAATCCCAAAACCGGCCGTCTTCAAGCAATAAGCCGGGCTGGATACCGGAAGTACGTATCGAAACTGTCGCCAGCCCGGACGAAGCAGGCAAAGCCGATGCTCCAGGCAAGGAAAAGGAAGGTGAAGGCCGTAAGCAGATCATCATTCACAATCAGGGATCGCCGGTGATTTTAAAATTCGGGCACGAAAGGCTATAAACAGAGAGGTATGAGCGGCTCGCTGACATTAAGTTAAGCGTTGCAGGAGCGGGCCGCGCCCGCGATCAAGCCGCTGCAACGCTGCTCAAATGTCGCGGGCGCGGCCCGCTCCTACGGTATCTTGCCTTATTGACGCAACGGCAGGAAGCGCTACCGGAACCGGGAAAATTTCAAGGCAAGCGGCCGTTATTGTGCGTAGTTAAGGCTAATCGCACCAAATTGAATCAAAGATTTTATAGTTACCTTGCTGTTCGGCGCATTGGCCTTACAGGCAATCTCAGATGTGGTTATTGCTTACGATGGTGTAGTTATTGCTTACAAAGCATAACGAATAAACCTAAAAAATCACCCGTTCCACCCATTTGGCGAGCATTCCAAACCCCGTTCGGCCTTCGACAGGTCTCAGGCCGAACGGGGTTTGGAATGCTCAACTGGTTTTTCTGGGATAAACCAATGCAATGAGCGGTCTGCAACTCATTTTGTAAAACATTATTGAGGAAACCAATATCCGACAAAGTGTCTCAAAAGTCCGCCGCGACTATAACGCCTGGGTTGCCAACGAAACGCTGGAAGATTATGCGCTCAGGTTTGCACCGCGCACATTCCGCAAATGGTCGGAATTCCAGGTCGCCAATACCGCGTTCGGCTCTACGTCATTCCTGGTTCTGGAAGCAATAGGCGGCTTCCTGTCGATCAATTACGGCTTTACCAATGCGTTCTGGGCCATCCTGGCCGTCGGCCTGATTATTTTCATCACCAGTTTCCCGATCAGTTATTACGCCGCCCGCTATAACATCGATATAGACCTGATGACGCGCAGCGCCGGTTTCGGCTATATCGGGTCGACGGTAACTTCGTTGATTTATGCCTCGTTTACGTTCACGTTGTTCGCGCTCGAAGCCTCGATCATGTCCCTGGCTATCGAGCTGTATTTCCACATCCCTATTGCCATAGCGCATATTATCAGCGCCGTTACGGTCATTCCTCTGGTGACTTTCGGGATTACCACGATCAGCCGCTTGCAAATGTGGACGCAGCCGCTGTGGCTGGTGCTGTTGATTGCGCCTTACATTGCGGTATTCATTCGCGAACCGGACTCGATAATGACGGTGCAGACCTACTTCTGGATCGCAGGCAGCGGCCAGGGCTTTAACTGGCTGATGTTCGGCAGTGCGACCACCATAGCGTTTTCGATGGTCGCGCAAATCGGAGAGCAAGTGGATTTTTTGCGCTTTATGCCTGAGTTGACCGAAAAAAACCGGCTGCGCTGGTGGCTGGCGACCATTACCGCCGGTCCCGGATGGATTTTGTTCGGCATGGCCAGACAACTGGGCGGGGCCTTGCTTGCCCATCTGGCGATTCGTCACGGCATAGCGCCGATTCATGCGCATGAGCCAACGCAAATGTACCTGGTGGCTTACGGCGACCTGTTCGACAATACCGAGTTGGCCTTAGCGGTCACTACCTTGTTCGTGGTGATTTCCCAGATCAAAATCAATGTCACTAATGCCTATGCCGGCTCGCTGGCCTGGTCGAATTTTTTTTCGCGCCTGACGCACAGCCATCCCGGCCGGGTCGTATGGCTGCTGTTTAATGTCTCTATCGCTCTTTTGCTGATGGAATTCGGCGTATTCGGCGCTTTGGAAAAAGTATTGGGGCTGTTCTCCAATATGTCGATAGCCTGGATCAGCGCCGTTGCTGCAGAATTGCTGATCAACAAACCTTTGGGATTGAGCATTAAAGCGGTTGAGTTCAAACGCGCTTACCTGCCGGATCTGAACCCGGTCGGCATACTGTCCACATTGTGCGCTTCGGTAATCTCGATATTGGCTTATTTGGGGCTGTTCGGCGCTTACGCACAGGCATTTTCAGCGTTTATTGCATTGAGCCTGGCCTTTCTGCTGGTCCCGTGCATCGCTCTGCTGTATGGGAGCCGGCGTTATCTTGCGCGTGACATCAACTTTAATAATCAGGCTCAAGTCAGCCGGTGCAACATTTGCGAAAATCATTTCGAGCGGGAAGATATGGCTTATTGCCCTGTCTATGAGGGTAGTATTTGCTCGCTTTGCTGTACGCTGGATTCGCGTTGCATGGATGCCTGCAAGCCGGGCTTGCGCCTGGATGATTATCTGCAAAGCTTTGCTGAATGCTGTTTGCCGGACTGGGTGAATTTAAGCCTCAGGCTGCGCTTGATACGCTTTAGCCTGCTGTTTTTGTTTCTGGCGGTTTTAACCAGCGTCTTTGTCGGGATTATTTACTACCAGGATTTACTGGTCGCCGAACATTACCCGCCTTCGTTCAATCTGTTGCTGGCAAATTTTGTCAAGGTTTACGCCTCGTTACTGGTATTTATCGGATTATGCACCTGGTGGCTGATCCTGAACGACGAGAGCCGGCGCGTTGCGCATGAAGAAATTGCCAGGCAAACCCAGCGTTTGCTGATGGAAATCGATGAACATAAAAAGACCGACGCGAAGTTACAATTGGCCACCAAAATGGCGGACCGGGCCAACAGCGCGAAAAGCCGGTTCCTTAGCAGCATGAGCCATGAAATACGCACGCCGTTAAACAGCATTATCGGCTACGCTTATATTTTGCAGAAAGACCCGACGATACCGGCGCATAGGCGGCAGGCCGTGGATATTTTAAAGCGCAACGGGGAACATTTATCCGCGCTGATCGAGGATATTCTGGATATTGCCCGTATCGAAGCGCGTAAATTTGAACTGCGCCAGGAGCCGATTGACTTCCCAAGTTTTATTGAGCATCTGGTCAGTGTTTTTAAGCCGCAAGCGGAACAGAAAGGCCTGTCTTTTTACTGTCAAATACTCAACACACTGCCTCAGCGGGTGCGCGGCGATGAAAAGCGGGTCGGACAAATACTGATCAACCTGCTCGGCAATGCGATCAAGTTTACCGCAACCGGAGAGATCATATTCCGTATCGGTTACAGTTGCGGAGTCACCACTTTTCAGGTCGTCGATACCGGTCCCGGCATACATAACGATCAACTGCAAAATATTTTCCAGCCGTTTACCCAATTGCCGAATGAGAAT
>JALNYY010000267.1 GCA_023229605.1 Methylobacter sp. | reverse complement strand
GCTTACTCGATGACCGCTATCATGGCAGCGGTTCCTGGCCACCGTCTCCATTTAGGTTGTATCAGGCGTTAGTCGCAGCAGCTTATACCGGTTGCACTGCTTCTGAAAAAGAAGTTGTGGCATTGCGTTGGCTGGAGCAATTACCGCCGCCAGTGGTGTTAAGCCCCAAACACAAGCAATCAAGCCTGACGACTTATTACGTGCCGCGTAACGGTGCTGATGCCCAACAAGGCAATTTAGAAGCTGCTGCTAAAAAACGTGATGCCAAATTCGTCAAACCCTGGCTATTTGACGGTCAGCAACCGCTTCATTACGTCTGGTTTTTTGCTGAACACACTGTCGAGGCTGAAACGTTGGTTCAGTTAAGTGAACGCGTGTACCAATTCGGTCGCGGTGTCGATATGGCGTTTGCCTGGGCGGAACAGTTAGCTGCCGATGAAGCTGAGCACATCATTGTTCAACACACTGGCCCGGTGTTTCGGCCTACTCCGCAAGGAGTCGGCAAGACATTGGATTGTCCCAGTCCTAACCAGTCGTTTGATTCGTTGATCGTCCGCCATCAAGGCCAATTAACCCGGTTACGGAAAGGCGAGTTTCATAAACCGCCGTTGCCGGTTTTTCAACCCACCGGCTATAACTGCCCGTCGTCGTTGTTGCTGTTCGACATTCGGGATCAACACGATGGCTTTGCTGCACAACCCTTTACTCAAGCCAGCCAACTAACTCAATGCTTGATCGACGCGGCAAAACAACGTTTGTTGCCGCATTTTCCAGAACAAGCAGTGCGTTATTTAGCCGGAAAAGGCGCTAACGATGCAGACAAAGCCTTGCGTATTCGCGTGGTTCCGTTACCGTCGATTGGTCATCAACACACCCAGGCCGATATTCGGCGGGTGTTGATCGAAGTACCGACAGATTGCCCGCTACAACTGGCCGATGTGGAATGGGCATTTTCCGGGCCGCTGGACGTCGATCTGGAAACCGGTGAAATCGATCAAGATACACCGATTCTGGTTAAAGCCACCGACCGCAAAATGCTTGCCTTCTACGGTATCGGCGAGCAAAAAGCAGCGCGTGTTTGGCGCACGGTGACACCGGTTGCATTGCCTCTTGACCCAAAAAAGCAGCTCCCGATTAGCTGCGGCCTTGATCACGATGAATCAGGTGTTTGTGGTGCAGAACGGGTATACAAACAAAGCCGGCTGTTTCACGCCGCCCGTCAAGCTTTGAGACACAGCGGTATTACCGCGCAGGCGCAAATCCGTAGAATCCAGCGCGAACCTTTTGATAGCAATGGCACATTGGCTGAGTGTTATGCCTTTCAGCGTTTTGATCGTACCCGACTCTATCATCTGGAACTGGAATTTGCCGAACCGTTTAGCGGCCCTTTGGTGATTGGCGATGGGCGTTTTCAGGGTTTGGGGCTTATGTGTCCGATGGACGAGACTCCCCAAACCCTAATGCAATTTCATATTCATCCCCAAAATCAACCCTCTTTACAAGATCGCCCTGCATTCGTACAAGCCGTGCGTAAAGCCCTGATGAGCCTGGCGCGGCAAACCTTGGGACAAGCTAACCGGTTATTTTCCGGTCACGAAGCCGACGGCTCTGCCGCCCGTTCTGGACAGCATGAACATATTTTTATCGCCGCTGATGATTGCAATGATGATGGCCTAATGGATCGTTTGCTGGTGATTGCACCTTGGCATGTTGATCGAAACGTAAAGCCGAAGCTGAGGGAGCGGCAAGACTTTCAGGTCGTAGTCAGACAATTAAGCCACATCCGCGCGGGGGCTTTAGGTATCGTTGGCGTTGAATTAACTCCAAATGAGCCTGACGGTGATGATCGCCTTATCGGTCCCTCCCGACAATGGCAATCCGTGACATCGTATCAACCCACTCGTTTCCCGAAAACATTCGACCAAGCAAACGATGCGATTTGCGCCGACGTGCTAAACGAGTGTCAACGTCGTGGTTTGCCAAAGCCAAAGGTAATTATTTTGAGCATACGTCAAGGAACGAAAGGAGGCGTGCGCGCACATATTCGTTTGGATTTTGCTGTTGCCGTTCAAGGCCCGTTGTTATTGGGTAGAGAAAGTCATCAAGGAGGTGGTTTATTTGGGACTGTTCGATGACCTCACAACATCCCCATCACCCCCAGCAAACTCTTCTCCACCGCCGCCATTTCCTCGGCGGTCAGCGTTGCCAGCGGGCCTTCGCCGAAGCGGGAGCTGTCGAGGGCGCGGATGTGTTCGATCATCACAAAACAATCCTGAATCAAGCGGCTGCGGGCGGATACCCTGACGCGGAGCGGTGCGAAGACCGGCCGGAACTGGCTTGTCAGCGGCGCGACCAGTACGGTCGCCAAGCCGCTGGCTATCATGGCGTTATCCTGCAAGATCATCACCGGGCGCACCTTGCCGATTTCGCCGCCTTTGTTGGGATTAAGGTTGGCCGTCCATATTTCGCCGCGCCGCATCATTTCCACCACTTTTCTTCCGGGTCGATACCTGCGGCGCGTTCGGCGGCGATAATCGCATCCATCCCTTCGTCCGCCAAATCCTCGGCGATTTCCCGCGATTCGGCCCAAGCCTGCGGATCGGCAGCCAGGGCTCGCCCGGCAGCAACCATCTCCGCCATAAACCGCTCTTTCTCGCGGCGGGCCAGATATTCCGTGATTGCCAAGCGGGCAATTTCGGATTGGGTTTTGCCTTCCAGTTGGGCTTCGGCCTTGAGATGGGCTTCAATGTCATGGGGAAGGCGCAGGCTGATTGCGGACATTTTATTCTCCTGATGTTTTTAACAATACAGATTGTATTACAACATGACTGACAATCAAGCCCCTACCCAATTCGAACTGCCCATGCCGCTGCCGGAATTTACCAGCGACG
>JALNYY010000106.1 GCA_023229605.1 Methylobacter sp. | reverse complement strand
GAATCGCTGGTGATTTTCTTGGCCCGACGGGTAGTCACTGGCTAAATCAAAAGAGCGGGATAAGCATGTAGACCTTGTGGCGGAGTACTTGCGGACGGGGGTTCAATTCCCCCCGCCTCCACCAAATATCCAAAGCCCAACCGTTTTTTCGGTTGGGCTTTTTTATGTTTGAACGCCAGTGAGCGCACGGCTCTGTTCAGCGCATATCACAATTTAGTTCCCCTCTCGTACGAATAATTTCCCTGGCTTAAATTTAGAAAAACCAGTTGAGCAATCAAAATCCCGATTACCCTGAGCCCTGTCGAAGCCTGTCATGAGATTGTCGAATGGGGTTGGAATGCTCACTAAATGGGAGGGACGTGAAATCCGCTCATGCTTCGACAAGCTCAGCACGAACGGATTTCACGCGTTCCATTTTAGGATGAATGCCGTGCCTGTTGGTCTACGCAGCCGCTGTCTGCCGAATCTCCACCAGCACTTGAACTATCCGGTCCACCTTGGTGGATGAAAATACGCCTTCCGGCCCCAGCGGGTTAATATCGGTAAACGGCGACTCATACAGCCGGTCTGGTTCCATCACTCCGTTTTCGGTGAGGTATTGCACGACAAGGTTGATGAACTCAATTTGGTTCGGCGTTGCCGTGGTGCCGGAGATGAACTCGCTGAATGCCAGCTTAGCGGTCTCCCTGTCCAGTCCTATCAGCGAACGGATGAAGATGCCCAAGCCATGGCTTTGTTCCTTGGCTTGATTGATGAGTTCCAACGAACCACCGGCTTCGAGCAGCATGTGCTCCAGTTCGGTAAGGTCTGACGGCGTGAGCGGCTGGTTGCGGCGCAGACGTTGCAAGGAAACGTGGCTTTCATGCGCCCTGAGGAACTGCCGGGCTTTCTCCCTGAACCTGGCCAAGTTCATACCGATGCCGACCTGAGGCAGTTCTATTGGTGTTTCGTCGCCGAGCTCATCCTCGAAATCGGTATAGACGACATTCTTCTTACCCTTCTCAATCAGCTTCACCAATGCACGCAGCTTTTTCCGCACAATTTCCAGCATCGGAACCGTCGCATCCTCCCACCATTCGTCTCCGGCAATCGCCTGTATCAGTGGCATCTGGGCTTTGATGGCTGGAATGGCTTCCTGTTCTTCCAAGGCGCAAGCGATAGCCTGAATCTTCTCCCGCAGGCTGGTGAAATCCGGCCTGGCCTGAAGAATGGCCAGTTGCGTCCGCAGCACCAGCATGTCGAAGCGCTTGGCTTCTTCGTCCTCGTCGCCAAGTTCAGTCGGCAAACCGGCCAGGTTTTGCGTCAACTCGTTGAAGTCGTCGATGCCGAGTTTTTGCCACGATTCAGGCTTGGCGTATTTTTCTACCGATTTGCGCTGAGTCCGCACCACAAAATTATCCAGGTTCATGGCTGCCACGTTCCGGTGCAGGAAAGCGGCCAGCTCTTCCCGCAACTGCGCTTCATTAAACCGGTAATCGGCCCGTTCAGCGATTTGGTTGCAGGTGACCGGTTTTTTATCCAGTTCCGCAATCATTTCCAGCCGCCTCTTGAACAACCGGGTGCTGAGCGATTCGCCGGACGAACCCTCTGAGTGATCCGGGTTCTGGCTGAAAAACTCCAGGTTCTGGCAGTAATCGAACAGATAGAAAAACGCTTTATCGATTCCCGGCGCGAATAAATCCGGGCATAGGCGCGTGCCGCGTCCCAGCATCTGCCAGAACTTGGTTTTAGAGCGCATCACCTTGAAGAACACCAGATTGACCACCTCCGGCACGTCGATGCCGGTATCCAGCATGTCCACCGAGATCGCGATATGCGGCATCTTGTCCTTGTTGGAAAAGTCATCTATCAGAGTCTGCGCGTACTCGGTCTTGTAGGTTATCGTCCGGGCGAAATGGCCGTTGTAGTGCGGGTAATTGATGTTGAATCGCTCGGCGATAAAGTCGGCGTGGGCGTTGTTCTTCGCAAAAATGATGGTCTTGCCCAGCCTGTCTCCGCCGGCCACCTTTTGGCCCTTGGTCATCAAATGCGCCAGCACCTTGTCCACGGTGTCGGTGTTAAACAGCCATTTGTTGAGCGCGGCGGCATCGACCGCATCCGGCGTGCTGCCGTCCTCGTTCCATTCCAGCGCGTCCCATTGTTCTTTTTCATCTTCGGAGAGGTCGTCGTACTTGATGCCTTCGCGCTGGAATTTAAGCGGCACGGAAACAGCTTTGGGCGGAACCAAATGACCGTCGGCGACAGCCTCGTCCAAAGCGTAGGCATCGGTGGGAACGCCGGTTTCAAGGTCGAACAATCCGTAAGTATTGCGGTCAATCTCGTCTTTCGGCGTCGCGGTCAGGCCGACCAGCAGCGAGTCGAAGTATTCGAAAATGGCGCGGTATTTCTGATAGACAGAACGGTGCGCCTCGTCGATGATGATCAGGTCGAAATGCCCGACACCAAAGCGGCGTTGGCCGTCGAAAGCCTCATCGATCAGCCCCATCATCGTCGGGTAAGTGGACACAAACACCCGGCCTTCGGTATTCTTCTCGGTGACCAGATTGACCGGCGACGAATCCGGCAGGTGCTTTTTAAAGGCGTTCACCCCCTGCCTGACCAGCGCCACGCGGTCGGCAAGGAACAGTACACGCTTGGCCCAATTACAGCGCATCAGCAAATCGGCCAATGCAATCACTGTACGCGTCTTGCCAGCGCCGGTCGCCATCACCACCAAAGACTTGCGCTGGTTATCGATCTCGAAGGTTTCGCCGATGCGGCGCACGGCGCGGGTCTGGTAATAGCGATTGATGATGTCGGGGTTAATCACCTCATCCGCCAGCTTCTTGCGGCTGGTGCGGCGCTGAATACGCAGTTCCAGTTCCTGTTTCTTGTAAAAGCCCTGAACAGCCCGAGGCGGATAAGCGGCGTCATCCCATAGCCAATGCTCATAGCCGTTGGAGTAGAAAATCAGCGGCCGCTGGCCGTACCGGGCTTCCAGGCAGTCGGCGTAAAGCTTCGCCTGTTGCTGCCCGGCCTTGGCATCCCTTCTGGTGCGCTTGGCTTCGACCAGCGCCAGCGGTTTGCCGTCATCGCCCCACAACACATAATCGACATAGCCAAGGCCCGCGTTGTTGGGCATGCCGGCGACTTCGATTTCGAAGTTCTTTTCATCCAGTTCCCAGCCCGCCTCCTTAAGCAGCAGGTCGATGAAATAGTCTCGGGTTTCGGCTTCGGAGTAATCGTGAGTATCGGGCCGGGCCGAATTGGCTTTCTTTGCGGCGCTGATCTCCTCGCGCAGCTTTTTCAGTTCCTCGTCGAGTGCGGCTTTGTCGGACAACAGAACGGAGAGTTTTTCGTCACGCTCGCGAAGACCGGCTTCCAGCTTGTTCAGTTGATCCAGCGTTTGCGGCGGACCGGCGGAAGCTTTGGGCAGCCGCTCCGGCGAAAAACGCAGGCCGGGATCGGGGCGCGCTCTTTGCCCGTAGCTGCGAGCCATCCAATAGCAGAAATGGAACAGCTCGCGGGTTGCGGCTACCGAGTCGGCAGGCGCAATTTTACGGGTGCTATGCACCGCCATATTGCCGAGATCCTTGATCAACTTGGCTTTGGTGAACAAAGCATCGCCGACCAGCTGCCGGAAACTGGGTTCATGAATCAGGGCGCTAAGATGATCCTGATACGGCAGTTTCAGCGCCGGGTCGTATTTGTACAGCCATGCCACGGCCATTTCCAGCGTGCGCCGGGCGTAAAAGCAGGAGGTCCGCGCATCGGTGTTCGCCATGACTTCGGCTTTAACGGCGGCTTCAAGCAGCATCGGCCATTCGGTTTCTAAAAACTGGAAGTGGGCGGAGGTCATGGCTAAATCAGTCTTATGGTTCGATCAGTTGACGAACTTGCTGATGCAGTTCGGGCAGATCTTCGTGAATGGTTTTCCAGATGATTTCCAGGTCGATTTTGAAATAACCATGCGCAAGAGCGTTGCGCATTTCATAAGCAAAATTGAGCGGTACTTCAGGGTGTTGCTCGGCAAACTCAGGATGGTGGCGTTTAATATTATTGGATGCTTCACCGATAATTTCAAAGTTACGAATGACGGCATCTTGTGTTTTTTCGTCTTGCAAAAAACCAACCTCATCCAAATCCTCGACGTAACGATGAATGCGTTCAATCGCTTCGACAATATGACCGAGATAGTCGGGTAAGCGCAGAATGTCAGCTTTGCTCATACCGGTTTGGCCTCTTGTAGAACAATATCTCTGAATTTATCGGGAAGTGCTCTGGGAGTTAAGACATCTACCGCTAACCCAAGGAGTTCTTTGAGCTCATAGCGGATGGCGCCAATATCCATCAGCGTGGTTTCCGGCGTGGGATCGACCAGCAAATCCAGGTCGCTGTCTTCGGTATCATCACCGTGCAATACCGACCCGAACACCCGCACGTTTTTGACACGGTGACTTAAAGCGATTTCTCGGATCGCTTCGCGGTGGATTTGCAGGGCTATTGAAGGGCGCATTCAGAGTTCTCCACGAAAAATAAAAATCATAGGCCTATTGTCATCAACAAAGACTTTAGCGGGCATTGGCTTCTTCTCGACTCAAGGGAATGAAGTCAGTCACAACCAGCGGGTTTGTTATCACGGAAGCCAGGGACGATTCCGCAAGGGTTTTCTGTTGACCGCGTTCAATCTGATTGCGGTTAGCCAAAAATTCAACAAAGTCGAAAACCTCAGCTTGTTTGGCTTCGGGGAGTGTCTGTAACTTTTCGATCAATTCTGCGTAGCTCATTTTTTAGCTCCATTCAGTCGGATGTAATGCCATCTGTAGATAAAATACCATAGGTCATAGCGGTTCAGCCTCCTGTATAACAATTTGCCTGAACTTGTCGGGAAGCGCTCTGGGAGTTAAGACATCCACCGCTACTCCAAGCAGTTCTTTGAGTTCATACTGGATAGCGCCAATATCCATCAGCGTAGTTTCCGGCGTGGGATCGACCAGCAAATCCAGGTCGCTGTCTTCGGTGTCGTCACCGTGCAGCACCGAGCTGAACACCCGCACGTTTTTGACCCGGTGGCGCAGGGCGATTTCGCGGATTGCGTCGCGGTGGATTTGCAGGGCTACAGAAGGGCGCATTTACAGCTCTCCACGAAAAGCTCGGTGTTGGAGGGAGGCGAAAAGAGCATCCAGTTCAGCGAAAGAAGCGAGATTTGCTGTTTTGAGGCTAGCGGCCATAGCTGCACGGTTAGCGAATTCCTGTTGAAGCTTCAGTGGTGGTTTAAAGACTAGAAAATTGCCAATATCTGATAGATTGACCGTCTTTTGAGCAACTCCCCGTGCTACGCGGTCTGCCTGTTTACGCAATGAAGGCGAATCAAGCATGGCGCATAAAAATTCAGAATCAAGAAGGTCTGGGTTAGGCTTGATATGAGCAATGTGGCGTTGAAAAGCAAATTTCCGGGATGTGCGAACAACAACAGGAACACCATATGAACCAACTGTCGAGTAGAGCACATCACCAACCTCGATAGGACATCTCCTCGTCAATTCATCATGCGTTTCCTCAGAAATAAATTTCTTCGTATCAAAATCGATTTCCCCTGAGACGATGTTGCTGACAAACAGGAAAGGATGACCGACAGCACTCCATGTCGGAGATTGGTGGGTTCCATCAGTTACTCGTTTGCAAAGCGCCGAAAATTTTGTTGTCTCAAACCCTTTGGTATTTGTTTCAGGATCCCCAAACATCTCAATGAAAATAGACCGTATGAGGCTATCAAATTGCGCCAAGGCTTCCCGACGTTTAACTCTGAGCGCATCGGCTTGATCCAGAATGGCGGCGATGCGGCGTTGTTCGAGGATGGATGGAAATCTAACCTTAAGCGGCGCGAGTGATTGCCTAGTAATTTGTGGTTGTGCCGCACCAGTAATTACGGCTGTCAAATCTAATCCACCTTGGAATAGGTGTTTAAGGTAATCCAGGTCAACGGAAATGCCTCTTGGCTTAACTACCATTGCGTTTCCGTTGATCCAAGAGTTTGGCTGCGAAACGTTTACAGAACCGCATGTAGCACCGCGACAGGTAATGAGTAGCTGCGGTTCGGCGTGATTAAACTTGTCGAACTTCCCGATGACTCCATTTGCGCCGTAAACGGGATACTTTCCGTCAGCTACCAATTCCGCAGACGATATGGTTTTGGGTTGGTAAAGTTCACATGCTTCACCTAGTGTGGTTTCTAGCCAGCGGCTCAAAACAGCATCCCCTGAAGCTTTTTCATCCCCGCCTGAATCTGATCCTCCAACTCGGCCAACTTTGCCAGAATCTCCTTCGGGGGCAAATGCTCCACGATCTCATGCACCACTTCCTTGTAGCGGTTGATCGAAAGGTCGTAGCCGTTGGCCGCAATGTCGGCCTTAGCCACGCAGAAGCTCTGCTCGGTGCGCACGCGTTCCAGCTCCGAGGTTTCGCGTAATTCCCAGCGGGTCAGCACATCAGGCAAATTGTTCTTGCCATGTTCGGCTTCGGTCAAGGCTTCGGCAGGCGTCACCCCGAGCTTTTCCTCCGGCAACAGCGGTTGGCGTTTGTCGTCGAGGCTCCAGCCGTCGGCCTTCATGTCGTAGAACCAGACCTTATCGGTGCCGCCGGAATTGGTTTTGGTGAAGATCAGGATGGCCGTCGACACCCCGGCGTAAGGCTTGAACGCGCCGGACGGCAGTGAAACAACCGCATCCAGTTTTTGTTCTTCGACGATCATCCGGCGCAGTTCCTTGTGCGCCTTGGATGAGCCGAACAGCACGCCGTCCGGCACGATAATCGCCGCCCGGCCGCCGGGTTTTAACAGGCGCAGGAACAAGGCCAGAAACAGCAGTTCGGTTTTCTTGGTCTTGACGATAGCCAGCAGGTCTTTGGCGGTGTTTTCGTAATCAAGCGAGCCTGCAAACGGCGGATTGGCGAGGATCAGCGAGTATTTTTCCTCGTCTCCTGCATGATCTTCCGCCAGCGAGTCCTGGTAGCGGATGTCCGGGTTTTCGACGCCGTGCAGCAGCATGTTCATGCTGCCGATGCGCAGCATGGTATTGTCAAAATCGTAACCGTGGAACATGCCGTGATGGAAATGTTCTCGGGTCCGTTCATCGAGCAGGATTTCCGGGTGTTTCTCGCGTAGGTATTCTCCGGCGGCGACCAGGAAACCGCAGGTGCCGCTGGCCGGGTCGCAAATCACATCTTTCGCGTTCGGCGCGGTCAACTCGACCATTAGCCGGATGATGTGGCGCGGGGTGCGGAATTGGCCGTTCTGCCCGGCGCCGGCAATCTTGCTGAGCATGTATTCGTAGAGGTCGCCCTTGGTGTCGCGCTCCTCCATCGGTATGTGGTCGAGCAAATCCACGACTTTGGACAGCAAGGCGGGGGTAGGTATCGTGAAGCGCGCATCTTTCATGTGATGCGCGTAGGTGGAACCATCGCCGCCCATGCTGCGCAGGAAAGGGAATACGTGTTCGCCGATCACCGTGTACATCTCGGCGGGGGCGAAGTTCTTGAAACGCGACCAGCGCAGGTCGTTGTAGTCGCGGCCCTTGGCGTCCTGGCCGACTGGAAAAACGCTACGTTCCATCGGTTTGCCTAAACGTACGGATTTGTTTTCTTCGAGGGTATGCAGCTCGTCCAGTCGGCGCAGGAACAGCAAGTAGGTGATTTGTTCGATGACTTCCAATGGGTTGGAGATGCCGCCAGACCAAAAGGCGTTCCAGATTGAGTCGATTTGGCTGCGAATTTCGCCGGTGAGCATGGTTCGGTCCCTGTGTGTTTTTGTTGCGCCGCCATTATTGCCGGGCAGAGTCGATTAACAGCTCGATACTATACAACAGTCAAACAGGGCTTCGCACTTTTTCGGAGTACACGGATGTAACGCGGTGAAGTTTATGGCTGAGCAACGCAGGCTTGTTTGCGGCAAAAAACGGGGTGCTAAGAAAAAATGTAATTAATAGCCTAGAGGGAGTTTTGGAAGTGCGTGATAATCGGCAATGATTGAAAAATGCAATTTTCCTTTTTAGCCTGATCCCATATTTTGTAATTCTTTTTTCAATTGGTCGGGACGATAGGATTTGAACCTACGACCCCTTGTCCCCCAGACAAGTGCGCTACCAAGCTGCGCTACGCCCCGACAGATTGAAACAAAGAATTTAAAGCTGAAAGGATTGTGAACACAACCCCCAATAATTCAATGCCGCAGATTGTACTACATTTACGGCATTGAATGGGAAAATCTATTTCAGCAAATCCAGGATTTCTTCCAGTTCGCTAACCATTTGATGGATCAACTGCTTGGTGCGGGTTGAATCCTCTTTTGCGTCGTCGCTGCCCAAATGGGCTCTGGCGCCGCCGATAGTGTAGCCTTGTTCATAGAGCAGGGATCTTATTTGCCGTATCATCAGCACATCGTGGCGCTGATAATAACGGCGGTTGCCGCGTCTTTTTACCGGGCTAAGCTCGGTAAACTCTTGCTCCCAATAGCGGAGCACATGCGGCTTTACTCCGCATAACTCACTGACTTCACCTATGGTGAAATATCGTTTTGCCGGTATGACCGGCAGCTCATTATTATTACTCGGCTCCAGCATATGCTTCCACTCTGGCTTTTAGTTTTTGACCTGATCTGAATGTTACCACTCGACGGGCTGTTATGGGGATTTCTTCGCCTGTTTTTGGGTTTCTGCCGGGGCGACTGCTTTTGTCGCGCAGTTCGAATTTCCCAAAACCGGAAATCTTTACCTGCTCGCCGTGTTCCAGCGAGCCTTTGATTTCCTCAAAAAACATTTCGACCATATCTTTTGCTTCGCGCTTGTTCAAGCCAAGCTCGTCAAACAGCCTTTCGGCAAAATCGGCTTTAGTTAATGCCATTGTTAATCCCTCAGCTTTGCACTTATGTTTGCGGTCAATGTTTCTAACAGTCCGCTAAATATAGCATCTATTTCAGAATCTGTTAGTGTTTGTGAAAAATCTTGTATGATTAAACTCAATGCGACGCTTTTACTGCCTTCTTCGACGCCTTTT
Source organism: Methylobacter sp. (assembly GCA_023229605.1). Taxonomy (GTDB): domain Bacteria; phylum Pseudomonadota; class Gammaproteobacteria; order Methylococcales; family Methylomonadaceae; genus Methylobacter_A. The sequence continues at coordinate 6,626 of JALNYY010000106.1, read as the reverse complement.
CCGCGATATATGTCAAAGACCACGATGTCTTGCAAGGTCTGTTCTGCACAGCCTTTAATGCAGTTTATTATCTCGCTGACGGCGACTTCTTCCTTAACAATCAAGGCTATATCGCGGCGCACCGAAGGATATTTTGACAGCGGTTTGAACTTCGGGATTTGTTTGTTCAGCAACAGCTGCTGATCCAGGTCAAACAGGAAAACTTGGGTGTCGAATCCCAACTGTTTTTCCAAAGTTGGATGCAGCATGCCCAGCCAGCCGATTTTGTCGCCTTGCGGCGATAATATTTCAGCCGTTTGTCCGGGATGCAATGCAGGATGCTTGGCCGGAACAAATTGCACGTCTGCGCCGGTTAATGAAAACAGGGCCTGCACATCGGCTTTAACATCGAAAAAATCGACTTTGCGGGTTGCAACGCCCCATTGCTCGGAATAGGCGCTGCCTAAGGCTAGGCCAGACAGCATTTTTTGCTGTTGCATGTCGCCGTCTTTATTAACAAAGCGCAGGCCGGTTTCAAAAAAGCGCACTCGGTTTTGCTGGCGATTGGTGTTATGCAGCGCAGCCTTCAATAAACCGCACCAGAGTGAGGTGCGCATCACCGACAAATCGGCGGAAATCGGGTTTTTTAACCGGACAACCTCATCGTCAGGCGCGATGGCTTTTTGTATCTCTTCATCGACAAAGCTGTAGGTAATCGCTTCCTGATAGCCGCGGTCAACCAGCAAATCTTTAACGCGATCCAGGTCCAGCACCGCTTCGGTGGCTTTGCCAAGTTCCGAGCGCATCAGCAGGCTGCTGTTCGGCAGGTTGTTATAACCGACTATGCGCGCGATTTCCTCGATCAAATCGGCTTCGATGGCGATGTCGAAACGGCATCCCGGCGGCGTCACAGACCAGCTATCCGGCTGCGTTTGTACGGACATGCCTAAGCGTTGGAAAATATCGGCGACTTGCTCGTCCGCCAGGGCAATACCCAAGGTTTTTTCCAGGCGCTGTTTTCTGAGCAATACGGCTGTGCGTTGCGGCAAGGTAGATGCCGTTGTTACGTCGGTAATTGCGCCGACGCTGCCGCCGGCAATGTCGATAATCAATTGGGTGGCGCGTTCTATGGCGCGTTCCTGCAAGGTCGGGTCTACGCCACGTTCAAAGCGGTGCGATGAATCGGTGTGTAGGCCGTAGTTTCTCGCTTTACCGGCGATGCTTAGCGGGGTGAAAAACGCGCATTCCAGAAACACATCCTGCGTGTCGTCGCTAACAGCGGATTCGCTGCCGCCCATTACGCCGGCCAAGGCCAAAGCTTGCTTATCGTCGGCGATAACCAGGGTTTCGTTGTCCAGCTTAATGGTTGACCCGTTTAACAGGGCAACATTTTCATCGGTTTGGGCATAACGCACATTAATGCCGCCGGATAATTTGGCCGCATCGAAGGCGTGTAGCGGTTGGCCTAATTCGATCAAAACGTAATTAGTGACATCGACCACTGCGCTCAAGCTTCTTACGCCCGAGCGACGCAGGCGTTCCTGCATCCATAACGGGGTTTCGGCTTTAGGATTTACGCCTTTAATTAATCGACCCAAATAGCGCGGGCAAGCGTCTGTCGCTTTGACGGAGACAGGCAAGGTGTCGGCATGGCTGACTGCGGCTGTTTCAACTTGAGTGGCTGACCAATCCATTTTATTCAGCACCGCGACTTCGCGCGCTATGCCTTCAACGCTCAGGCAATCGGCCCGGTTGGGGGTTAAATCGACTTCGATGATGTTGTCGTTCAGCGACAGGTAGTCGCGTATATCAACGCCTACCGGCGCATCGGCTGCCAGTTCCATTAAGCCGTTGGCATCAGCGGCAAGTCCCAGCTCTTTTTCAGAGCACAGCATGCCGTAGGATTCTACGCCGCGGAGCTTGGATTTTTTGATTTTAAAATCGCCCGGCAATACCGCGCCGATCAATGCAGCTGGGATTCTCAATCCGACCCGGACGTTGCTGGCGCCGCAGACGATTTGCAGCGGTTCCGCTTCGCCTACCGCAACCTTGCAAACCCTCAACCGGTCGGCGTCGGGATGTTGCTCCATTGCAAGAACTTCGCCGACTACCACGCCGCTGAATACCGCTGCCGCCGGCGTCACCGAATCGACTTCAAGGCCGGCCATGGTCAATTGCTCGACCAGTTGCTCTGTGCTTATTGCTGGATTGACGTATTCTCTTAACCAGGCTTCACTAATTTGCATGACTCAAGTTTTCCTGTGTAACGACGACTTATTTAAATTGTTCCAAAAACTTAAGATCATTTTCAAAAAACAATCTTAAATCGTTAATGCCGTAACGTAACATTGCGAGGCGCTCCACGCCCATGCCGAACGCAAAGCCGCTATAAGTTTCGCTGTCGATATTAACTGCCTTGAAAACTTCGGGATGGATCATGCCGCAGCCCATCACTTCCAGCCAGCCGGTATGACTGCATACGCGGCAGCCTTGACCGCCGCACATCACGCATTCAATATCGACTTCCGCCGACGGCTCGGTAAACGGAAAATAGGACGGTCTGAAGCGCACCTGGATGTCTTTTTCAAAGAAGGCGCGCAGGAATTCGTAAACCACGCCTTTCAAGTCGGCGAAGCTGACATCGGTATCGACCAGAAAGCCCTCGACCTGATGGAACATCGGCGTGTGGGTGATGTCAGAATCGCAACGATACACACGGCCCGGCGCAATCACTTTCAACGGCGGCTGTTCCGATTCCATGACCCGGATTTGCACCGGCGAGGTATGGGTTCTTAATACGGTGTGGGCATCGAAATAAAACGTGTCATGCATCGCCCTGGCCGGGTGATGGGCAGGAATATTCAATGCCTCGAAATTATGGTAATCATCTTCGATTTCAGGGCCTTCAACGACTTGAAAGCCGACGCCGGCGAAAATCTTGGAGATTCGGCGCAAGGTGGTGGTAACCGGATGCAAGCCTGCAACGGCTTGGCCTCTACCCGGCAAGGTGACGTCTATGCTTTCGCCGGCCAGTCTTGCTTCCAATGCGGCATTTTGCAGCAGGTCTTTTTGGGCTTCCAGCTGCTGTTGAAATTGATCTTTGGCCTGGTTGATGACTTGGCCGGCAGCGCGTCTTTGCTCAGGATCGAGCGCGCCGAGTTCTTTCATCTGGAGGGTAAATAAGCCCTTTTTGCCGAGATAGTGAACACGAACCAGATCGAGTTGGTTTAGGTCTTGTGCGTCGCGAAGCTGCTGTAATGCCTGCGCGAGAATTTCTTCTAGGGTAGCGGACACGGTTTAGCTCGCTGTGTGTAGGTGGTGAGGATGTTTATTAAGGGGGAAAGGCTTAAAGCCTTAATCCCGCCCCTCCTCAGAAAGGGGAGGGGGGTATAGTCGGATTTCAGTTAATTAAAATCCGGATCATTCCTTAAGGTTTACTTTGATGTTCCTTTGCAATTTTCGCAATTTCCGCAAATGCGGCAATGTCGCGAACTGCAATGTCAGCCAAAACTTTACGGTCGATCTTAACATTGGCTTTGGTCAAGCCGTTGATGAAGCGGCTGTAGGACATTCCGCTTAGACGGGCCGCCGCATTGATACGGACGATCCATAAAGCGCGGAATTGGCGTTTTTTCTGCTTGCGGTCACGGTATGCATACTGGCCCGCTTTGATTACCGCTTGTTTGGCAACGCGATAAACCCGGCTTCGTGCGCCGTAGTAACCTTTCGCTTGCTTTAAAACTTTCTTATGTCTTGCTCTGGCTGTTACGCCGCGTTTAACTCTAGGCATTATCTACTCCCTGATTAACTGTACGGCATCATACGTGCAGCCATGCGCACATCTGATGGATGGATAGTTGCCGGCGAGCGTAACTGTCTTTTTCTCTTAGTCGATTTTTTAGTCAGAATGTGACGTCTGTGGGACTGGCCACATTTAAAACCGCCGTTGCCTGTGCGTCTGAAACGCTTGGCAGCTCCACGGTTAGTTTTGATCTTTGGCATTTGTTTGCTCCAATTAATTAAAATATTGAGTCCCTGAGTTGTAACCCAGCAAGGCAAAATGCATGGCCCTGAAGAATTAACGGTATCATTTTTATGATACTTAGCGGCTCATCCTGTGCCGCTGTAGAGATGATGCAATGCAGCGTCTCTATGATTTTTGTTGCGATCGTTTATGCAATTATTTTTTCTTTTTCGGCGCCATAACCATAACCATTTGGCGGCCTTCCATTTTAGGAAATTGCTCGACGATTGCGATCTCTTCCAAATCTTTTTCTATCCGTTTCAACAGATCAACACCGATTTCCCGATGAGCCATTTCGCGTCCACGGTAACGCAGGGTGATTTTGGTTTTATCGCCATCATTAAGGAACTTGGTTAAGCTTCTCAATTTAACTTGATAATCCCCTTCGTCAGTTCCGGGCCTGAATTTGATTTCCTTGACCTGAACCTGCTTTTGTTTCTTTTTGGCGACGGCCAGTTTTTTGTTTAACTCAAACTGGTATTTGCCGTAGTTCATCACCTTGCAAACCGGAGGATCCGCATTCGGCGATATTTCCACTAAATCCAAGTCTGCAGCGTAAGCAATCTGTTTGGCTTCATCTAACGAGATAATTCCTAACGCCTCACCATCTGCACCTGTAACTCTCACCCGTCTTGCGGTGATAGCGTCATTCAGGCGCGTTTCGTCTTTTTTAGCAGCGATATCTTAATCCTCCAAAATCATTCATTGTCTACCTGTAATCTCTTGTTTCAACCGTTCGGTAAATTCATGGATCGACAGGCTACCTAAGTCATCACCTTTTTGCGTACGTACCGTAATGCTTTGTTGTTCTAATTCTTTGTCACCGATAATGACAAGATACGGTACTCGCTGCATGGAATGCTCGCGGATTTTAAACCCGATCTTCTCATTTCTCAAGTCAATTTTTACCCTGATGCCTTGTTTTTCAAGGTCTAGCATAATTTGCGAGGCATATTCGTCATGTCGGTCGGTGATATTAAGCACGACCACCTGCACTGGCGACAGCCAGAGCGGGAAGGTTCCCGCGTGTTGTTCGATTAAAATGCCGATAAAGCGTTCCAGTGAGCCGAGTATCGCTCTGTGCAACATGACCGGCACTTGTCGTGATCCGTCTTCGGCAATATAGGTTGCGTCCAGACGACCCGGCATCGAAAAATCCACTTGAATCGTGCCGCATTGCCAGACTCGTCCGATGCAGTCTTTTAATGAGAATTCGATTTTAGGGCCGTAAAAAGCGCCTTCGCCCGGCTGTAAGTCCCACTTCAACTCTTTGGTGTTAAGCGCCAGTTCCAGGGCATTTTCCGCCTTATCCCAGACCGAATCGTCACCGACCCGGTTTGCAGGGCGGGTAGATAATTTAATGATAACTTCTTCAAAGCCAAAATCTTTGTAAACATCGAACAGCATATCGATAAAGGTCGATACTTCATCCTGAATCTGGCCTTCGGTGCAGAAGATGTGCGCATCATCCTGAACAAAGTTCCTGACCCGCATCAAGCCATGCAGGGTGCCGGAAGGTTCGTTGCGATGGCAGGAACCGAATTCCGCCAGACGGATAGGCAAGTCGCGGTAGCTTTTAAGGCCCTGATTATAAATCTGTACGTGGCAAGGGCAGTTCATCGGTTTGATCGCGTAATCGCGATTCTCGGAATGCGTGGTAAAAATCATGTCACCGAATTTTTCCCAGTGCCCGGATCTTTCCCATAAAGAACGATCCACGACCTGCGGCGTTTTAACTTCGCCGTAACCGTTTACCCTTAATTTCTCACGGATGTATTGCTCAACCTGTTGATAGATGACCCAGCCTTTTTCATGCCAGAACACCATTCCGGGAGCTTCTTCCTGAGAATGAAACAAATCCAGCGTTTTCGCCAGCTTGCGGTGATCGCGCTTTTCCGCTTCTTCCAAACGATGCAAGTAAGCTTGCAAGTCTTTTTTATCGCCCCATGCCGTGCCGTAAATGCGTTGCAGCATTTCATTGTCGGAATTGCCGCGCCAATAGGCACCGGCAATCTTCATCAGCTTGAAGACTTTTAACTTGCCGGTGCTGGGCACATGAGGGCCGCGGCACAGGTCGGTAAATCCGCCTTGCTCATATAAAGACAAATCTTCATTAGCCGGAATAGATTCGATAATCTCGGCTTTATAGGCTTCGCCCAGATCCCTGAAAAACTTGACTGCCTCATCCCGTGATAACACCGAGCGATGAATGGGGTAATCTTCAGCAACCAGTTGCTCCATCTTTTTCTCAATGGCGCTCAGGTCTTCCGGTGTAAAAGGTCTTTCGTAGGCGAAATCGTAAAAAAAGCCGTTTTCGATAACCGGTCCGATGGTCACTTGCGCGGAAGGGAATAGCTGTTTGACGGCCTGGGCCAATAGATGTGCAGTTGAATGGCGAATAACGGTGATGCCGTCTTCATCCTTTGCGGTAATCAGTTGCAGCGTTGCGTCCTGATCGATTGGCGTACTGGCATCGACCAGAGTGCCGTTAACTTTGCCTGCCAAGGTTGCCTTGGCTAATCCCGATCCGATAGACAGCGCAACATCCATCACTGTTACAGTTTGGTCGTACTCTCGCTTGGAACCATCGGGAAGGGTACTTACCGGCATTTTTTATCTGTGT
>JALNYY010000105.1 GCA_023229605.1 Methylobacter sp. | reverse complement strand
GTTGTGTCCATTGCCAGAGTGCTTGGATCGATGTCGGCAAATACCGGAGTGAACCCGTTTTGCAGCACAGATGAAACATCGGAAATCCATGTCAGCGGTGGAACAATGATTTCACCGCCCTCAGGGTGGCGAATCTTCAGTATCGCCATGGTCAACAGGTTTGCAGACGCACCTGAGTTAACGAATACGCTGTATTTCACGCCTAGCCATTCAGACCATTCCGCTTCGAATGCTCTTACGTTGGCGCCGTGAGTCAGGATCGGGTCGTCCTGCTTCAAATGTTCAATTACTGCGTCAAGATCTTCGCGCAGGATGTTGTTACGCATCAAAGGAAATTTCATCTTATTTTCACCAAAATTATTCAGAAAGTGATTGCACAAATGTTGTAACACTACGCAGTACGGATTGGGGGCCGATTCCTACCTGCTCGTGCAGTTCCTCACGCGAGCCGAGTTCAAAGCGGTAGCCTCCCTCGACGCCAATATTGAGCATGCGTGTAGACAGGCCGCGCCGGGCAATGAATTCAAAGAACATGGAATCGACGCCGCCCCGGCCGCGGAAACCTTCTTCGAGAGTGACGATGCCCGCGTAAGACGAGAGCACGGCCTGAAGCTGGTCTGCGGCAAAGTTGGAAATATCGAATAGGTCTATGACTCCGACCGAATGGCCGGCAGCGGTGAGGTTCTCGGCCACGTTGAGAGCGGTATGCAGCATGTAGCCCGTCGCTATCAGGCAGATGTCCTTGCCTGTGCTGTGGATATGAAAGCCGACATCCAAGTCTGGAGCGCCGTTCTCATAGATTACGGGCAACACTTGGGCATCAAACCGCAGGTATTTTGGGCCTTTAGTGCTCGCGCAACGATCAAACAGGGCTCCGGCACTGACATGGTCAGATGGTGAAAGCACTCTGAAATTGGGCAGGGCGCGCATCAGGGTAAGGTCTTCGTAGCATTGGTGGGTCGGCCCGGACACGACATAGCTGTAACCGGCGCCCACGCCGATCAAATTGACGTTCATGGGCCTCACTTCAGAGAGTAACGCCAAGCTGACCCGAATTTGCTCGTAGCAACGCATGGTAATGAAGGGGGCAATCGCGTAAGCGAAGACGGTATAGCCTTCCAGCGCCAAGCCCGCAGAAATGTTGATCAGGTTTTGTTCGGCGATACCGACATTGACGAAACGGTCAGGAAAATCGGCGCGAATTTTGTCGAGGACCGGGGAGCCGAAATCGGCGCTGACGAAGTAAATTTTCGAATCTTCCGCCATTGCTCTCCAGATACGGTCGAGCAATACGTCGCGCATCGCAAGAGGTTTAATGCTCATGGGTTTTGCTCCAGCAGGCTGTCAATCAGCTCCGGTTTGGGGTTCATGATGTGCGAAAGTGGGGCGTTTTCCAGGCCGGGCACACCGTGTCCTTTCAAAGTCCGGGCTATCAATGCTTTAGGTTTTCCTGTGCGGTTTTCTTTCATTTTCAGCAGGGCTGTCTGCACGGCTGCGACATCGTGCCCGTCGACTTCAAGGCAATCCCAGCCGAAAGCGGATAAGCGGGCAGAGAGCGAACCGTGGCTAATGATGTCGTCTGTATAGCCGAGCATACTGATTCGATTGTCATCGACGATCAGATGCAGGTTATCGAGTTTATGTTGAGAAGCAAACATGATCGCTTCCCAGTTTGCGCCCTCGTGCAATTCGCCGTCACCGGATACGACAAACACGCTGCGATCGCTGCCTTTGCATTTCAGTCCCAAAGCCATGCCGGTTGCGACACCGACGCCATGGCCCAGTGAGCCGTTGACGGTTTCGTAGCCTGGAATCACCGGGTCCGGTATCCCGCCAAGAAAGCTGCCGGTTTGGCAGACCCGCTGCAATTCGTCAAGAGGGAAATAGCCCAAGTCAGCCAGAATCGGGTACATACAGATTGAGCCGTGCCCTTTGCTGATAACGCAACGATCCCGGTGTTCGGCTAGCGGTTGTTTGGGATCGAAACGCAGTACGCCGCCGTAGTAAAGCGTTACGAAAATTTCGATGGACGAGAGCGATGAGGCCAAACGGGTTTCAGGAGCCCGGCGATGTACTGCCAGCGTTTCTCTCCAGACCCAATGCGCTTTTTCGCGTAGATCGATAGGACTCATATTCACGAACAGCTCTCCGTATTCAATGCATTATCGAGATACCATTGATAGGTGTCTTTGACGCCTTCTTCAAAATTTACAGTCGGCTGCCAGCCAAAGGCGCGAAGCCGACTGCTGTCGAGTAATTTCCTCGGCGCGCCGTCAGGCTTGCTTGTATCCCACTCGATGGTTCCGGAGTAACCAATTACGTCGGCAATGGTTTCAGCCAACTCACGAATGGAAAAATCTCTGCCGGTTCCGAGGTTTAGGGGGAGTTCAAGCGTGGCTGTGTTCCCTGCCAGCAGCGCAATGCAAGCATCGGCAATATCGTTGGTATGAATGAACTCACGACGCGGTGTGCCGCTGCCCCAAAGCGTCAAGCTCTTTGCGCCGGTCTGGTGTGCCTCATGGAAGCGCCGGATCAAGGACGAGAGGACGTGTCCTGATTTTGGATCAAAGTTATCGTTGGGTCCAAAAGCACTATTAGGGATCACTGGAATAAATCGTTGCTCACCATACTGCTTGTTATAGGCGAGACACATTTGCATGCCGGCCAGTTTTGAAATTGCGTAGGCAAGACTGGTCGGCTCGGGATGTCCTGATAGTAACGCTGTCTCCGCCATAGGTTGCGGGCATTCGCGCGGATACATGCAGGAAGAAGCAAACAAAATCAGTTTTTGCACGCCGGATCGGTGCGCGGCCTTGAGTACATTTAATTGAATCGCCAAGTTGGCGTTCATAAAATCAGCCGGGTAGGTCTGGTTCTCGATAATGCCGCCGACTCTACCGGCAGCCAGAACCACATATTCTGGTGAGTGATCGTTAAAAAAACGATCCACTGCTACGGCATCCGTCAGTTCCAGGTCAGCATGGCCAGCCAATAGCAAATTGCCATATCCTTCGTCTTGCAAGCGCCGGACAACAGCCGAGCCAATTAAACCGGTATGCCCGGCAACAAAGATTTTATCTGTTTTATTCATCAATCACAGGCCGTTGGGTTGATAAAGTACGACACGGCTGCCGGAATCATCAAAATTGAAAGATACATGCACCAAGTCTTTAAGGGCTTCGCGAATTGCGGCATGTTTATCGGGTTTTGCGAAAAGCAGCATAAATCCACCGCCGCCGGCGCCAAGAATCTTACCGCCGATTGCACCGGCACGCATGGCTTGATCGTAAATCTGGTCGATTTCCTTGGTTGAAACCCGGTCTGAAAGACTGCGTTTGTATTTCCAGCTTAGATCGAGCAGTTTGCCAAATTCTTCAATACTGACGTCAATATTGGTAAGAATGGCAATGGCCTCATCAACCATTTCCCTCATACGCTTGAGTTCTGGTTCGCGATTTTTGAGGTTATCGATCTTGGATTTTGCAATTTCATCGGCGATGCGAGAAAACCCGGTAAAGCAAAGCATCAGGTGGTCACGAAGCTCTTCACGCCGGTGTTCAGGAAGGATGATCGGAGCCACGTCAAAGGAGTCGTCTCGGTGAAAATCAATGCGGTTGAGCCCGCCGTAAGCTGCCGACACCTGATCTTGCGAACCGACATTCTCGCCGATGATGTTTTGTTCGATATGAATTGCATCTCTCGCCAGAGTATCCTGGCTAACCATTTTACCGTTAAGGCCATACAACGCATGCGCCAAGCCGACGGTAAAGGCGGAGCTGGAACCTAAGCCGGAACGCGCCGGCAAATCGCCATCATGGTGAACTTCCAGCCCATCGACAACATTAGCCCAATTAAACGTTGCCCGCACTGCGGGATGCTGGATGTCATCGTTATGGCACACGTTCTCGATGTGAGAGTAAACAATACGATGCTTGTGCTCGAAAAACGGAGGCAAACGACGGCATGTGATGTAACAGTATTTGTCGATAGTGGTTGCCAATACTGCGCCGCCGTGTTCCCGATACCACCCTGGGTAGTCGGTACCGCCACCAAAAAAAGAAATTCTGAACGGGGTTCGTGTGATAATCATTGTTTACTAATCACCCAGGATTTTGCGATTAAGGTGGATGCTGGCCATGTCTTCGATATTCTTTCTTTCGATCGTGCCAAATTTCTGTTCAACAAGATTTAGGTAAGCCGGGTTGGTAAAGTATTTTTGCCACGCTTCATCACGGAACCTCAAAACATCCGCCGAACTTACATACTTGGTCGGCAGGGGTTGGCTTTCGTATGACAGGAAGGCGTAACCTTCATAGGAGTCAGGTAAGGCCCAACCGTTTTTCTTGGCGATGTTGTACATCGGGCTGCCGGGTAATGCCTGACAAGGGTACATGTTTGCCATCTCGGTATTGAGCTCCATCGCGAGATCCAATGTTTCCTGCATGGTCTCAATGGTGTCTTCCGGGAATCCAAAAATGTAATTGCTGATGATTTTGATATCAGAATCATTAATTGTCTTGCAGACTTCGCGAATGTTGACTTCCTGAAAAGAGCCTTTTGATACTTCTTGGCGCACTAGCTGATTGCCTGCTTCAACGCCAAGCGCGAGCCAGTTAACCCCTGCACGCTTGAACAAGTCAAGCGCATCTCGGCGAACCGTATCGACTCGCGAATAGGTCCACATATTGAAACCAAAGTCCTGATCAATGGCCTCTTGAAGTATCGGCGCATAGTATCTTCGGTTTAAAAAGAACATTTCGTCGCTGATTCGTAGGGTGCGTACCCCCATATCGGCGAGTTTTCGCATCTCCCGGCTTACCCATTCAGGGCTCCAGAAGCGCATCCCACGAGAATCGGCGGCATTAACGTCATCGCCGTTGTCGGAGCGATTAACGATGTTGATCATGCAAAAATTACAGCCGAAATTACAACCCAGGGAGGTGTATATCGCTGCAAAAGGCGTTCGCTTATCATGGTCAAATTCAGCATGCCAAAAATGCGCGCGATAGAGATCTAACGGCTTTTCCCTGTAAGGCAGGAGGTCCCAGGCATAGCCTGGCAAGTCGTGGTCCATCCGATCCTGCGGCACTATACCCTGTGGCGGGTTGAGTGTAGGAATACTGGAGTTTGCTGAGTCACGTTTTTTGTACCCAATGCCCTTGATATGTTGCAAATCGTCCCCCAGATTACTCTTAAGGAGGTTATGCAGGGCGTATACGCCTTCATTGAGCAGCACAATATCGACACAGTTGTACGAGAGCACTTCCATTGGCAGCGCACTGGTATGCGACCCGACAAAACAAATCGGAAGCTCAGGATGGTGGTCTTTAAGAGCGCTTGCCATTGCTAATGCGCCAATCATGCTTGTGGTGCCGGAATTTGGATTTTGTCCGTAAACCACGAAGACGACCAGGCGAGGTTTTAAGTCTTGAACTCTTTGTACCGATTGTTCAAGGGAAAGCCTTTCCGCATCACAGTCAAGAATACCAACCCCAAACCCTTTTGAACGGCAAGACTCGGCTAATAACAGAGACCATGTTGGCGGCTCTATTGCTGAGTAGACTTTTGCTAATCCTTGATAGGCCTTAGCTGAAGAGTCGGGATTAACGAACAACACATCCATCTTTTACCACCTAGGTTATTAAACGCGGCAACGCTACCGCCATGCCTGAATATCCAAACTGGTATTCTACGCATAGCGGAATGAGAAAGAAGAAAAGCGGAGAAATTGATTTAAGACGAACAAAATCCAGGATTTTTCTATACTTAACTTCATTGTTGGGCGTCATTTTAACCTACGGTGGGGGGGGAAGGGAAGCCCTCGCCTCTTCTGAGTGTAAAATAGATTTGACGGATTTTGTATTTCTAACGGAATTATAAATCTGACAACCACTTATAAAAACAGATGCACTTGTACAGACTTAGAAAAAATCAATGCCTTGAATTTATGACAACGTTACACATTTGATAAAATTCTACTTAAAGTTGCCTTATTGAAGAAGGTGGCTTTTAATCAATGGCGAGTCCGGCTTTATTCGGATTGATGCAGTGAGCTGGGTGATCAAAACACGTTTTCACAAATTTCGGGGCAACTTCCAGGTCGCCCTGTTTTTGCAAAAATTGCTGATTGAATTTACCAAATTGATTCTAATTTGGGATCGCTCTATCAAAAAAACAGTTGTACCTTGGCTCCAAGGTACATCGTATCTTTGAATATACGCCCGCTGTACAGCAGCTAGAAAAACGAACAGCGGATCAGTTTTTTTGTTTTCAGACATATCTTGTTCCATTCTTCAATTATGTTGAAAATAGCAGCACTGTATTGAGGAAAGCCAAATATCGCCATGAACCTAAAAAAACGCCTGGACATTTTTGATAGACTGGCTCTAGCCATACCTGAACCGACCACTGAACTGCACTACACAAGCGCTTTTGAATTACTAATTGCTGTCGTTTTATCGGCGCAGGCTACAGATAAAGGCGTCAACAAAGCAACCGCCAAATTATTTCCCGTCGCTAATACGCCCGGTGGCATTTTGGCGCAGGGCGAGGCGGGTCTGAAAGAGTATATCAAGACCATCGGCTTATTTAACAGCAAGGCCGCTCATATCATCACACTTTGCCGGCAGTTGCTTGATAAGCATGAAGGTCAGGTGCCCCAAACGCGGGAAGAGCTGGAGGCGCTGGCGGGGGTCGGCAGAAAAACCGCTAACGTCATATTGAATACAGCTTTTGGAAAACATACGATTGCGGTGGATACCCATATCTTCAGGGTTGCCAACCGCACCGGCATTGCGCCCGGTAAAAATGTGCTGGAGGTGGAGCGCAAACTGGATAAATGGGTACCCAAACAACATAAGAAAGATGCGCATCATTTACTGATTCTGCACGGACGCTACACCTGTATTGCCAGGAAGCCGCGCTGCCAGAGCTGCGTTATTGAAGATTTGTGCGAGTATAAGGACAAAACCGGCGATTAACTCGACAGGTTTTATTGGATGGCGGTTAGTCACGAATGCCGAAAGCAGGCGTCTCTCAGCGGCACGACATAAAGCGGATTGGTTTTTTTAAATTTAAAGAACATTCGCTGTAGGGCATGTTGCGCGCGCAGTACGCTCTACTGCCTATAATTTCGTGCTTTTTGCGATGTTCGCGGATCAAATCATTTTTCTAGGATGGAAGGATATTCATTCTTTATTCAGTCGGTTTTGATATGATAACGGGCATTCGATGCGGTTTACGCATCGATTAAACTCCCGGATTAACTGCCGGGAGCTGATTGAAACTACCAACACTCTGGAGTCACAATGAAAAAAATTAATAAAACCCCTTTAGCTGCTGCAATGGGTGCTGCTTTTTTGTCTACTTTTGCTGCAACTGCAGTTCATGCAGAAGCCAATCCTTTCGGCATGACTGAATTATCGACCGGTTATATGCAAGTTGCAGCAGCTGATAAAGCGGCTGAAATGGCATGCGGCGCGGCAATGGGCGGTATGGAAAAACCTAAGGCGGCGGAAGGCGCATGTGCGGGCAACAAAAAAACCGATGCCGCAAAACCTGCCGAAGGCAAATGCGGCGAAAGCAAATGCGGCGCCATGATGCAAGGCGGCAAAATGAAGCCGGGTATGGAAGCGGCCTGCGGCGCGATGATGAAAGGCAAAGAAGGCTCATGCGGCAATATGTCTAAAGATGCGGCCGACAAAGCCAAATAAGTCTAAGACGGCTTTAGTAGTACAAGAGAGGGCATGATCTCATGCCCTCCCATTCCCACCCAATCACAGCAAGGTGTTCTTATGGACACAACTCAGAATCTCGTGCACGGCGCCGGTCTAGGATTGCGGCGGTCTTTTTTAAGCCAGATTGTTGACGCTCCCCCCGAAGAAGTCGGCTTTTATGAAGTGGCTCCGGAAAACTGGATCACGATCGGCGGAAAATTCGGTAAACAGTTTCGGGCGATGACAGAGCGATTCGATTTTATATGCCACGGTTTATCGCTGTCGATAGGCAGCACCGATCCGCTGGACGAAAAATTCGTTCGGGAAGTCAAACAGTTCATGGCCGAACATCGGATCAAATTTTACAGCGAACATTTAAGCTATTGCAGCAAAGACGGGCATCTATATGACCTGATGCCGATTCCGTTTACCTCGGAAGCGGTTGCTCATGTTGCCGGGCGGATCAAGCGCGTCCAGGATATTTTGGAGCAAAAGATAGCCATCGAAAATGTGTCCTATTACGCGGCTCCCGGCCAGGAAATGGCGGAGATCGATTTTTTCAACGCGGTTATCGAGGAAGCCGACTGCGATGTGCTGATCGACATCAACAATATTTACGTGAACAGCGTTAACCACGGGTACGATGCCGAAGCATTCTTGAAAGCGATGCCTGCGCACCGCATTGCTTATGCGCATATCGCCGGACATTATGTCGAAGCTGAAGATTTTCTGGTCGACACTCACGGTGCAGACGTAATCGATCCGGTCTGGAAACTGTTGGGCAAGGCTTATGAGCTTTACGGCGTGTTTCCGACGCTGTTAGAGCGTGATTTTAATATTCCTGCGATGGAAGAATTAATCAAGGAAGTGAATACCATCAGCGCCATACAAGCCGCATGGGGAACTCAGCATGCCAAGCAATCCGCCTGAGGCAGGTATGAGCGTCGACTTTAAAGCCAAACAGCTTGAGTTTGCAGCATATATCAGAGACCCCGAAAACAATCCGCCGCCTGCCGATGTCGAACCGCAACGCATGGCTATGTACCGCGAACTGTTTTTTAACAATATCGACAGCTTTCTGTCAGCCAATTTTCCGGTGTTGCGGACGCTATTGAACGACCGGCAATGGTTTGAGCTTGGGCAGGATTTTTTTGCCAAACATGCCAGCCAATCGCCGCATTTTTCTGAAATACCGGAAGAATTCCTGGACTATCTGCAAAACGAGCGGGACAGTTCGGCTGATTTTCCGTTTATGCTGGAGCTGGCGCATTACGAATGGGTGGAAATGGCCTTGTCTATTGCCCAGGAATCCGTGTCCGAAAATCAGCAGAACCTGGATGATTTGCAAAACCGGCGTATTCAGCTATCTCCCGTAGCTTGGCCGCTGGCCTATCAATATCCCGTCCAGCAAATTTCGCCCGGTTATTTACCTGAAACGGCGCCGGAACTAGCCACATTCCTGGTTGTCTACCGCAATCCGGATGACGAGGTTAATTTCATAGCAATCACCCCGCTTACTTACCGGTTACTGCAAATAATTCAAGAGCATGAACAGGCACCGGCAGGAGATTGTCTAAGACAGGTTGCCGAGGAATCGAATCATCCCAATCCTGAAATGATTATGGAGGGCGGCTTGCAGATACTCAAAGAACTGGCTGAAAAGACGGTTATTACTGTTGTTTGAGTGGGCGGGGTTAGGAGTTAGCCCTAACCCCGCCTACATGCTACATATTTTACCCGTTCAAGCCAATCAGTCAGTTAACCTGCGGCGCTCTGGAAAAATCCGGGCCTTTAGGGTGGGCGTTCTGTTGCAGGCAATGATAAGCCGCACTTTCATACTTGATGACTAAAGACTGGGCATTTTTATGTTCGCCGATAAATTTTTCGGCTTCCTCTGCAGTCAGGTCTTTCATCAAAAATTTAGCTATGCACATGCACGGCGTAGCGTAGCGTTCTTTATCGGCTTCTTTATCGGTCGAATTCTTCAACTCCCGCTGCACGCACTGGTTGGCAAAATCATGCTCAAACTTGTGCTTTTGTATATCGGTTACTTCGACATCATGGGAATGGTCGAATGGATTATGCACAATGTTAGCGGGTGCTGTTTTCGCTGCCGCGGTTTTTTCCTTGTCATCCGAACAGCCGGAAACCGATAGCGCGATAACCATGCCGGTCAAGGCGGCAAAAAAGAATT
Organism: Methylobacter sp.; assembly: GCA_023229605.1. Classification (GTDB taxonomy): domain Bacteria; phylum Pseudomonadota; class Gammaproteobacteria; order Methylococcales; family Methylomonadaceae; genus Methylobacter_A. The sequence goes on along the minus strand of JALNYY010000105.1, from coordinate 5,796 downwards.
TTTTTGTAAATATAGGCGTTTTCATAAGTCTAAATCGTAAATAGTTTAATGGGAATTTATCGAACTTTATCATTTTATTAAGCCTCGTTCTAGTTTCAATCAAGATGCCTGCAAATAGCGCTACTTGTTGCGCATCCGTTTTCGTTATCATGGGGCTTTTCCATTGACGCCTTTCACCTATGACTTTTATCAAGAACCTCGAATCCGAATTTGCTGCGCTGCCTGATGAATTAAAGGCTACGGTGATCGATGCGCTGACAAAGTGGGATGAACGGGTCGCAGAACTTAAGCTCAATATCACTCCAACGCCGGAGTTTAACACAGCTATCGTCAAGGTCTGGTGTTCCAGCCTGTTTATCGCCGAAAGTTGCACCCGCAAACCTGAGCTGCTGGTCGAGCTGGTCAACTCCGGCGATTTATCGGCTATTTACGGCGAAAACAGTTATGTCGAAAAACTTGCCCTGAGCTCAACCGAAGGGCTGGCGCGCACGCAGGCCGAGTTAATGACGAAACTGCGCGACTTCCGGCGCAGGGAAATGGTCAGGATAGCCTGGCGGGATTTGGCCGGTTGGGCCGAATTGTCGGAAACGCTGGCCGATTTGTCGCATCTGGCCGATGCCTGTATTCAATACGCGCTGGATTTTCTCTACCAGGAGGCCTGCGAACTGCGCGGCACGCCGTTATTATCCGACGGCAGCCCGCAGCAGATCGTGGTGCTGGGCATGGGGAAATTAGGCGCTTACGAATTGAATTATTCTTCGGACATCGACCTGATTTTTGCCTACGCGGAAGACGGCGTATTGCCGGACAGGAAAGAAACGACCTATGGCGAGTTTTTTACCAAGCTGTGCCGCAACCTGATAAAAGTCCTGGATGAGATTACCGTAGACGGTTTTGTGTTCCGCACCGATATACGGTTGAGGCCTTATGGCGATAGCGGCCCGATCATCATGACTTTCGACGGCATGGAAAACTATTACCAGACCCAGGCCAGGGAATGGGAGCGTTATGCGATGATCAAGGTGCGTCAGGTCGCGGGCGACTTTAAAGTCGGCGCGCAATTGATGGCTATGTTCAGGCCTTTTGTGTACCGGCGTTATCTCGATTACGGCGCGTTTGAGGAATTGCGCTCGCTAAAGGCGCAGATTACCCAGGAGTTGCGGCGCAAAGACCGTATGGAAAATATCAAGCTCGGGCCGGGCGGCATCCGAGAAATCGAGTTTATCGGCCAGGCGTTCCAGCTGATACGCGGCGGCAATGACAAAGCCCTGCAGATCCGGCCCATCCTGGATGTTTTGCAACTGCTGGGCGAGCGGGAGCTGCTGCTGCAACAGGACGTGGATCAATTGACGCAGTCGTACCGGTTCCTGCGCCGGGCGGAAAACCATATCCAGCAATATCAGGACAGGCAAACCCACGATCTGCCGAAAGACCCGGCCGTGCAACGGATATTGGCGTATTCGCTGGATTATCCGGATTGGCCTAGCTTTAAACAGGATCTGGATAAGGTAAGAAAGCAGGTGCATGAAGTCTTCGACCAGGTTTTTTCGCTATCAAAACATGATGGTTCGACAGGCTCACCACGAACGGCAATAATTTGGGCTTGCGTGGCAGATGACTCAGAGCTGATGGAGCATTTAAAAGAATGGGGTATCCAAGACGCCGGCGCGATACTTGCTGCGATAAAGGATTTTAAAAATTCCGCCGCCGTCAGAAGGCTGACCGCCAAAGGCGCGGGCGTGCTCGACCGGCTGATGCCGCAGCTGATAGAAGCCATGCAGCAGGTTGCTAACCCGGACGAAACCCTGCTGCGGCTGCTCGGCTTGTTCGAGGCGGTCGCGGGCCGGAATGTGTATTTATCGTTATTGTCCGAAAACCCAGGCGCGTTGTCCCAATTGATCAAGCTGTCGTCGGCCAGCCCGTGGATTTGCGATTATTTATCGCAGTACCCGGTATTGTTCGATGAACTGCTGGATACCCGCTCCCTGTTCGAGCCGCTAAAAAAAGCCGATCTTGATCAGCGGCTTAACGGTTTGTTGGCGCATATTGAAGAGCAGGATCTTGAGCAGCTGATGGTGGTGTTGCGCCAGTTCAAGCAACTGAATGTGCTGAGGGTGGCCGCCGCCGATATTATGGGCGCAATTCCGCTGATGGTGGTCAGCGATTACCTGACCTATATCGCCGAAAGCATCGTCGGGCATGTCGTCGGGCGTGCATGGCTGATGTTGACCGACAAGCACGGCTTGCCGCCGGAAACCGACAATACTTCGACAGGCTTTGCCGTGCTCGGTTTCGGCAAGTTGGGCGGTATTGAGCTGGGTTACGGCTCCGACCTGGATCTGGTGTTTTTGTACGATTGCAAGGACGGCAATGCGATGACCGATGGCGCAAAGCCGATTTCCTGCGCCCAGTTTTACGGCCGTTTGGGTTTGAAAGTCCGGCATATTCTCGATACCAAGATGCTGTCCGGCGTACTCTATGAAGTCGATATGCGCTTGCGCCCCAATGGCGACTCCGGTTTGTTGGTCGCGCATGTCAACGCCTACGAGGATTACCTGAAAAACCAGGCATGGACATGGGAGTTGCAGGCGCTGGTCAGGGGGCGGTTTATCGCAGGCGACCCGCAGCTCAAAGTACAGTATGAGGCCATACGCAGCCGGATTTTGAGTTTACCCAGAGACACCGAAAGCTTAAAAAAAGAAGTCCGCGAGATGCGCGAAAAAATGCGCGAGGCTCTGGCGACCAAAGATAAAGACAAGTTTGATCTAAAACAAAGCAAAGGCGGTATTGCTGATATTGAGTTTATAGTACAATTTGGCGTTTTAGATCAGGCGGCTAAAAATGTGGCGCTGACGACCTACACCGATAATGTGAGGCTGCTTGAAGGCTTGCAGCAGCAGGGCTTTATGTCCAAAGCCAATGCGGAAACCCTTAAAAACGCTTATTGTACTTATCGCGATTTCGGTCATAAGCAGGTTTTACAAGGGGACAAGGCGGTTATCGCCGAGGCCGAGGTCGCCAAAATGAGCGCCCAAGTCGAGCGGATTTGGCATGAATACATGGAGTAGGGGCTATCTCGCTATAAAATGGAACACGGATGACACTGATTGGACGGATTGAAACGGATTTGAATCTGTTTTTATCAGTGATAATCAGCTAAATCCGTGTCATCCGTGTTCCATGATCCCTACATATATAAATAAACTTAAATATTGGAGAATAAACGATGACGATGGACGATAGAGACGGCGTTATTTGGCTGGACGGGAAATGGGTTGAGTGGCGCGAAGCTAAAGTCCATGTGTTGACGCATACCCTGCATTACGGCTTGGGCGTGTTTGAAGGCATAAGGGCTTATCACGCGGAAAAAGGCACGGCGATTTTCAGGATGCAGGAACATACCGACCGCCTGTTCCGTTCTGCGCATATCATGAACATGAAAATGCCTTACGGTAAAGACGAGCTTAACCAGGCGCACCGCGATGCGGTTGCCAAGAACAGTCTGGACAGCGCCTATATCCGCAGCATGTGCTTTTACGGTTCCGAAGGCATGGGGCTTAGAGCCGACAACTTGAAAGTCCACGTCATGGTCGCGGCCTGGTCATGGGGCGCTTATTTGGGCGCGGAAAGCATAGAGCACGGCATCCGCATCCGCACCTCGTCGTATACCCGCAACCATCACAACAGCACCATGTGCAAAGCCAAAGCCAACGGCAATTACATCAATTCCATCCTGGCATTGCAGGAAGCTTTGGCCAACGGTTATGACGAAGCGTTGATGCTGGATCATGAAGGATTTGCGGCGGAAGGCAGCGCCGAAAACCTGTTTGTGGTGCGCAACGGCAAAATTTATACGCCTGAAACCACCTCGGCGCTGGAAGGCATTACCCGCGATACGGTTATGACCATTGCCAGGGAACAAGGTTATGAAGTGATTGAAAAACGCATTACCCGCGATGAGATTTACGTTGCCGATGAAGCGTTCTTTACCGGTTCTGCGGCTGAAGTGACGCCGATCAGGGAGCTGGATAACCGTGCCATAGGTTCCGGCAGCCGCGGGCCGGTCACCGAGCAATTGCAGTCGCTGTATTTCGACTATGTGCATGGGCGCAGAGACGATCATGCCGACTGGTTGACTTACGTTGCTTAATGGCTCGATTGAAAAGATAGAAAGAAACATAATGTTTCATGTCTTTCGTGTTCAAAGCGAGCTTTGAACTCCGCTATCCATGATGTGATATTTGGAGTCCAAAGCTTGCTTTGGCCGTTCAAAGGTAAAACAGCAATGTAGGTATGCTGCGCTACGCGTACCATTTTCCAAGCACCGCACCAAATTCAATAAAGGTACGCGCAGCGCACCCTACTTGACTTATAGCTAATCAGGTAAAGCTTTGAAAAAATATCCCAAGATTCTAGTCGTCGGCCCGTCCTGGGTCGGCGATATGGTGATGGCGCAAAGCCTGTTTATCGCGCTGAAAAACATCTACCCGGACTGCCGGATCGACGTGCTGGCTCCGGTATGGACATTATCCCTGCTGGAAAGAATGCCCGAAGTGAGCAAAGCCATTGCGATGCCGCTGCCGCGCGGCAAGTTCGGCTTGATCGAGCGCATCAAATTAGGTAAAAGCCTGCGCGCGGAAGGCTACGGTCAGGCCATTTTATTGCCGAATTCCTGGAAATCCGCAATCTCCCCGTACTTTGCCAATATTCCCGTCCGTACCGGTTACATCGGCGAATGCCGCTGGGGTTTGCTTAACGACGCCAGAAAGCTGGATAAAAACCTGCTGACCATGACCGTGCAGCGGTTTGTCGCTCTGGGATTCCCCAAAGATGCAAAGCTGCCGCCTGCATACCCAAAGCCTGCGTTGACGATCAGCAAAGACCGGCAACAGGCTGTGATTGATAAGTTTAAGTTAACCTCCTCAACAAAAGTCCTTGCCTTATGCCCCGGTGCCGAATACGGCCCAGCAAAGCGCTGGCCGGCCGAGTATTACGCCGAAGTCGCCCGGCATAAAATCGACCAAGGCTGGCAGGTCTGGCTGTTCGGCTCCGATAAGGACAAAGCCGATGCCGAACAAATTAACAAACAATGTTCCGGCCTTTGCACCGATTTCACCGGCAGGACATCCCTGGCCGAAGCGGTGGACTTGATGTCGCTGGCTAATACCGTGGTAACCAACGATTCCGGCCTGATGCATGTCGCCGCCGCGCTGGATAAAAAAATCATCGCCATTTACGGTTCCTCCGATCCGGGTTTTACCCCGCCGCTGAACGATAAGGCCCAAGTTATCTCATTGCATCTCGATTGCGCGCCCTGTTTCAAGCGCGAATGTCCGCTGGGCCATACCGCTTGCCTGACCGGCATCACGCCTGACCGGGTTCTTGAATTGATAACGTTTACCCAGTCAGGACCCAAGTGAAAATCGCGATCGTAAAACTCTCGGCGCTGGGCGACATCGTCCATGCGATGGTCGCTCTTCAGTTCATCAAGGCCCGCTCCCCGGAAATTCGGATCGACTGGATCGTTGAAGAACGCTTTTCCGAGGTTTTAAAAAACAATCCCGACATCGATAACATCCTGACGGTTAATCTGAAAGCCTTAAAAAGCGATAAGACCGGTTTTGTTCGGCAGCTCAAAAAAATTCGCGGCTACGCAAAAAATAATTATGACTTGGTTATTGATGCCCAAGGGCTGATTAAATCCGCGGTCACTGCCAAACTGGTATCGGCAGGGATGCTGGGTATGCCGCAAGCGCGGCACGGAAAGCGCATCGCCGGGTTCGATGCCGCTTCAAT
>JALNYY010000104.1 GCA_023229605.1 Methylobacter sp. | reverse complement strand
GATGCGCCGCCACGGTTCGCGCATGGAATCTCGTTTCATGATATAGATCCTACTAGCCAAGTGATGCTGCTGAATCTTGTCTATGAATCGATGAACAGACTGTAGTTGACGGCTTATACGGCATAAAGCGTATAAGCAGGGGAAGGGGCCGCCATGAGCTGTGGTCGTTTTAGGCTATATTATCGCCGCGTTCACTGGTGCAAATCCGGCCACCTTCGTCAACATCAATGATATAAACCTTACCGGCGCCATGTTGGTGGGTATTAGCGACAGTCATTATGGTATCGAAGATGGTTTCCACCATTTCATCAGAAGCAAAAATTTCGATGCGTTTTTTTTCTACAAAAGGCGTATAGTTTTGCTGATCAATTACTTTTTCACGTCCGAATCCTTCGCAGTCCGACACACTCATTCCCGGAAAGTTAGGAATCTCCAGCAGCATTTGAGTTAATTTCGATAACATGAAAGGTTGAATATAGGCGCGAATTTCTTTCATTGAGATTTCTCAAGTTTCGTGTTGATCTTCAAAATTCCGATACAGGGCCGGCAGCATGGTCAAGGTTAATAGTGTTGCCGAAATAAGTCCACCTATAATTACCACCGCAAACGGCTTAGCGGTTTCAGAGCCGACACTGGTCGACAAGGCCGCCGGCATCAACCCCAGAATCGCCATTAAGGCCGTCATTACTACAGGCCGGAGGCGGCTAACCGAACCATGCATTATGGCTTCCTGCAATGGAATGCCTTCGCGCCGGAGCGAATTAATTTGCGATAACAAAATAACCCCGTTCTGCACAGCTATTCCGAATAACGCAATAAAGCCGACTGCCGCCGAAACACTCAAGTGAATGCCGGTTACTAATAACGCAACCAGTCCTCCGATCATCGCGAACGGGACGTTCATAACAATCAAGGATGCAGTCTTAATCGACTGAAACGCCCAAAAGAGCAGCACGAAAATTAAAATCAGACTAACCGGAACGATAAATGACAAGCGTTTCATGGCCCGTTGCTGATTCTCGAACTGACCGCTCCATACGATCTGGTAACCGGGCTGCAGCACTACCTGTTGAGCTACTTTTTCCTGTGCTTCGGCGACAAAACCGCCTTGGTCGCGTCCGATCAGGTTACATTTGATAGCAATTCGGCGCATATTGTCTTCACGGCTAATCCGCGAAGCGCCCTGGTCGATTTTTATTTCGGCCAATTCAGCTAACGGAATACGGCTGCCATTGGGAGCGTTGACGGTAATATCCTCAATTGCGCCTACCGAATCGCGTGCCGATTCGGCCAGGCGCACTACAATATCAAAGCGGCGTTCGCCTTCGAGCATTTTGGTCGCGGTTTTACCGCCCACGGCCATCGCAATCACATCTTCGACATCGTTAACATTAATGCCGTACCGGGCAATTTTGGCGCGATCTATCGCAATCACCATTTGCGCCAATCCTGATTGCTGCTCGGCGGCAACGTCAGTAGAACCTTCGATGGATTTCAGAATACGCGTAATCTGGTTGGCTTTTTCTTGCAGAATCGTCAAGTCGTCGCCGAAAATTTTAATGGCAATTTCGCCCTTCACTCCTGAAATAGCTTCCTCAACATTGTCTTGAATGACTTGCGAGAAATTGAACTGCAGTCCGGGAAATACGGCTAACCGTTTCTGCATGGCTGCCACCAGTTTATCCTTGCTAGGATAATGCCAGCTATCCTTTGCTTTGAGATCGATCAGGACTTCAAGGTTGTTGAACCCCTTGGGATCTGTTCCATCTTCCGGACGGCCTAATTGGGTTAAAATCGATTTGGCCTCGCTAAACTCGAGTAATTTCTTGCGCACATCCAGTTCCAGGGTTTTAGCTTTGCTTAATGAAACCGGGGTTGGTAAGGTTATGGTCAACCAAATATTGCCTTCGTCCAACTTGGGCATAAATTCCGTGCCGATCAAAGGTGTCGTTGCTAGCGATAATGCTAAGGCCAGTCCCGCTCCCACAAATAGCTTTTTAGGATGGCGCAATACTTGTTCGAGAAATACTGAATAAATTTGTTCCATTTTATGCACTAAGGGGTTATGCGACTCAGTGAGTTTAGGGCCCAGTAAGTAACTTAACAGTACCGGCACCAATGTCAGGCTGATAATAAGCGAGCCCAGCAAGGCAAAACTAAGCGTAAATGCCATCGGTGAAAAAATCTTTGCCTCGACCCGTTGAAAAGTAAAAATAGGCAAAAAAGCGATAATAAGGATCGCTTTGGAAAATAGAATAGGGCGCGCCATTTCCCCGACAGTCATCAGCATGGATTGACGCATATGGGCTATGCTGGAGTTTTGCTGCATTTCCAGCGTCACTTTCACCATAACCGCTTCAACCAACACCACCGCGCTATCCACAATAATGCCGAAATCGATAGCGCCCAAAGAAATCAAATTCGCCGAGACGTGTTCGATATCTATCAAAATAAACGCAAACAATAAGGACAGCGGAATAACCACAATAACCACGGCAGAAACAAGCATTCGGCGTAAAAAAACGACTAGAATGATTAGAATCAGCACCGCCCCTTCCAACATATTATGTTCGACCGTATGCACGGTATGCTGAATTAATTCAGTGCGATCATAAAAAGGCGCGATTTTTAGCCCAGGCGGCAAGCCGTGCTGGTTCAAATACTCAATTTTTTCTTTTACCCCTTGCAGCACTTCAATGGCATCCTTGCCTTTAATCAGCAAGACCACGCCTTCCACAACATCGTCCCGGTTGTTGAACCCGACAATACCGTTTCGAGGCTGAGGGCCGATCACCACATCAGCAATATTCTTTACAAAAACGGGAGTTCCGTCTTGACTGGCGACGACAATGTCGGCGATTTCATCAGCCGATTTCAAGAGACCCGCGCCGCGCACAACCAGCGCTTCATAACCATGTTCAATATAGCCGCCGCCGGTATTGGCATTATTCGCGGCAATGGCTAGGTAAACCTCAGGCAGGGTCAAGTTATAATCCTTTAACTTATTCGGATCAATTTTCACCTGATATTGTTTAATGCCGCCGCCAAAAGCAACAACATCGGCAACCCCTTGCACAGAGCGCAAGTTCCGTTCGATCAACCAATCCTGTACAGCGCGCTGTTCGACTAAAGGCACATTAGGCGCATCAATCGTATAGCGATAAATTTCGCCTACCCCGGTACTTAAAGGGCCGATGGCGGGATTGACTTCATTGGGTAAACTTACATTTCTTAACCGCTCTAACACTTGCTGCCTGGAAAAATAATCTTCCGCCGTATCGTCGAATGTCAATGTGACTACCGATAAACCGAAAATTGAAACCGAACGCATATTGAGCAGATGCGGCAAGCCATTCATTTCTTTTTCAATGGGCAGGCTGACCAGTTTTTCGATTTCTTCCGGCGCCTGGCCTGGATATTGGGTCACCACTTGCACAAAAACATTCTGAACATCGGGAAATGCCTGCACCGGCAAGCGTTCGAATGACACTATGCCAACGATCGCCAGCAGAACAGCGGCCCCGATGACTAAGAGCCGTTGCTGCAAACAGAAGGTGATGATTTTATTAATCACTCTTTAGTTCCCCCAGCATCCTGTTCTGCATCTTCCTCGGTACGCAACAATAACGCCCCACCGACGACCAACCGCTCTCCGGGATGCAACCCTTCCCGAATAACAGCGCGATCCTTAAGGCGCAAGCCGACTTTAACCGGCCGCTTTTGATAATAACCGTCATTAACCGCAACAAATAGCCAGTCGGACTCGCCTTCGGTAAACAACGCCGTTAATGGCGCAACTACAGCCTTATCGTCCGGTGCGCTTTGAATATCGATGGCTGCATACATGGCCGGCAATAATCGGTTTTGGGGATTGGCGACAAGGCAGCGCACTTTTATCGTACGCGTCGATTCGTCCACCACTTGCCCAATATAATTAACCGTTGCAGGGAAGTTCTCGCCCGGATAGGCCGGAACTTGCACCATCACTTTGGCGCCGACATGAATCAAGCTAATATCCTTCTCGAATATATCCATCTGTACCCATAACTGGCTCAAATCGGATAGCACGAACAGCGGCGCTGGCAGATCGGAGCGCACTTCCAATCCCGGATTAATATTGCGCTCGGTTACTGTTCCTGCAATCGGAGCATGCAGAATGAAACGGTTATCGGTGCGGCCGTTGCGAACGCCAAGATTTTCCAGTCTCAGCTTTGCCCGTTCGGCTTCGCTACGGGCGCGGGTCAGATTATCATGCGCCTGTTCCTGATCTTTGAGGGGAGCGATACCATGGGCATATAATTCCTGAACGCGCTCATAAGCATGCTTAGCCAAATTCAAATCAGCCTGGGCTCCGGCATAATCCGATTGAGCCTGCCCTAAATCAGGGCTGTCAAGCTCCGCAAGGGCTTGCCCTTTTTCTACCCGGATACCTAAGGCGGCAATAACCTGGGTTACCCGCCCGGCAATAGGCGAGGTTACCCGGGCGGTACGGGTCTCATCGTAAGCAATTTTGCCGGTGACTGCATCCATCAGCGGACGCTGCTCCAATTCAACAACGGCTTCCCTGATATAACCTCGTTTGGGTGAATCGGGATCAAGCCGAACTTCATTACTGGGGGGGGCAGGCACAGGTTTTTGCGGTTCTTGCGCTTTATTCTGGCAGGCAAGTAACAGTAAGCTTAACGCGCCGGCGAGCAACCGGCGGGAGGGGAGGGACTTCAACTTCATAATTTAACTTCTTCTCCATAAGCCATTAACAAATCGGCCCAAGCATTGCTCCGATTGGCTAATGCAGTGTAATAATCCAACATCATCGCTTTATAGCTTCGTTCTGCATCCAGTAAGTCCAATAGTCCGATAGCCCCTTTTTGATAGGCGAACTCTTGAGCTTCGCGCAATTTTTCTATTCGCTTTACAACCGATTGCTCAAAACGTTTGGCGCTGGCGTCAGCGCTTTTCCAGGCTGCCAACGCTTTCATGAGATCGGTTTTTACCTTTTGCTCGGTCTGCGTCAGGGCCAGCTGAGAGCTGTCCAATTTGATACGGGCCTGTGAAATTTCCCCTTTTTGCTGATAAAACAACGGTAACGGCACACTAAAGCTAACACCGCCGCTTTCAGCAAAATAATTGCCTTGATCATGTTGATAAAAAGCGCCGACTGTAACATCCGGAATCGCTAATCGATTTGCCAGCGTTAGCATCTTTCCCGCCTGATCGATACGCACTCTTGCTGCTTGCAGGTCGGGGCGTTGCGCTAAAGCTTTCTCGACCAGCTGGTCCTGTCCGGCCTCCGAGATTGTCAGCATAGCTTCAGGCCAGACTTCGACAGCTTGAATAGCCATGCTTTTTTCCGGCCAGGCCAACAATAAAAGCAAATCCGCGCGGGCTTGAGTCAATGCCGCCAGCGACTGATCCTGCTCGGCTTGGGCTTTTAGGCCCTCTACTTCAATGCGGGCAAAATCAATCTCGGAAATATCGCCGGCTTTTAATCTAAGCGCATTAATTTTTTGGATTTTCTGGTAACGCTCGTAATTATCATTGGCTACCTGAAGGTTTTTTTGCGTTAACAACAGGCTGTAATAACTTCGGCGCACCGCATTAGTCAGAATACGCGTAGTATCTTGTAAATCGAATGTTACGGCTTCCGTTGCAAGTTCGCTGCTTTCTATACGTAATCGACGTTTTCCGGCAGTTTCTATGAGCTGCTGAATTTGCGGAGAGATGGCCGGTACCGCCATACCATTATTTTGCGATTGCCCCATATTAGGGTTTAAAGAGTATAGGCTAAAAGTGAATACCGGATTTGGAATCGCCGCGGCGATAATTTCCTGGGCCTGAGCCGTATCGATATTGAAATTCGCAGCAATCAAATCAAGGTTACGCTGATAAAATATAGCAATAGCCTGTTGTTCGGTAACAAGTAACTGATTATTTCCCTTTGTAATATCTTCCGCTTGGGACGAGACGGTCCACAGAGCGAGCACTAACAAACTCAAGAAAATTTTGAGGTTTTGAATTTTTATAAGCATTAAAAAATCACAGAAAAATTATCCATTCGGATACAAGATGGCAGAGTTAAGAGAAAATTGGCCCTCCTCGGTTTTACGGAAGATATGTTAAATATTATAGGTCATGTCGACGCAGTTCAGCTATTCGCCAGGCTTTATATACCTCAAAATATCCAGCCTGACATCGCGCAAAATATCGTATTTTACACGCTTATTCTTTTCGGAACTGTGACTTCTTTTTCCTTAGGGCATTAAAAATTTACCAAACAAAAAGTTATTCGTGGTTTGCTTCGATTACGGTATGTGTTGTTTGGTTGAATTCGGCAGAGACATTAGCGAGACAGGACGGATTAAATTAAAAAGATGGTTCAAAAGCTGCTGCAATTTGATAAATCAGCAAATTACACGCCACAAATACCGCATTTGAACGAATTCAATCAATTCAGACGTTTTTGTTAAAAAACATTTGTGCTTAACGCTGGTGCGGCCTGAAAAGGGTTTAAATCAACCATTCTGATAGGGTTATTTGCACCGCTTACCCTGAATACGCATGGATCACCATATCCAATGGTTTTTATGTCATGACGAAATGCCGGATATGGAAACGCAGCCCGTTTTATCTCGGATGTCCGCTGCTATGTCAACTTGAACGGCTGTTGTCTTTTGGGCGCCTGCAACTTTTACTTTAAGCCAAAACCGGATTTTCAAGCGAAAATAGTATAATTATTGGCAAATACCAGGATCAACCAAATCAAATGTGGATGGCGCAAATGGAAAAAGGTCGGCGGGCAACCGGAAATAACGATGGCGTACCCTCTAGGGTGCAAGTGGATGCCGGAGCGCAAGCCGGAGTAGCGCTACGTGAATACGGGTCTGCATGGCCTGATTACGAACTGCTTGATGCGGGCGAGGGCAAGAAGCTGGAACGTTGGGGAACAGTCGTCACCATACGCCCGGAACTGCAAGCCGATTTCAAGCCGGGATGGCCTTACGCCCAATGGCTGGAATTGGCGCATTGGGAATTTGAAGAACAATCCTCAACCCAAGGACGCTGGCTTAACATCAAACCCCATGCTCCCGAACAATGGCTTATTTCCTATGGAAACTTAAACTTCGGCTTGAAGCTGACCAAGTTCAAGCATGTGGGCTTGTTTCCCGAGCAACAGGCAAACTGGCGCTTTATTAAGGAACGGGTTAGTGCCGGTCAAAAGGTTTTGAATTTATTTGCCTACACCGGTGCGGCATCACTGGTTGCCCGTGACGCCGGGGCGGAAGTCGTGCATGTGGATTCGGTCAAACAGCTGATCACCTGGGCTAACGAAAACAAGGAGCGCAGCAATCTTTCCGACATCAAATGGGTGCATGAGGATGCGTTAAAGTTTGCAGGGCGCGAATTGAAGCGGGGCAATAAATACGACGGCATCATCATGGACCCGCCCGCCTGGGGCTTAGGCGCCAAAGGCGAAAAATGGAAATTGGAAAATCATTTGCCGGGCTTGATCGAAACAGCTTACGGATTAATGAATCCGGGCGCGTTTTTAATTCTTAACACCTATTCGCCCAAGATAGGGCCGGCGGATTTAGCCGCGTCCGCCGGGCAGTATTTTTCTGCTGACCAGATGGAAATAAAGCAGCTGTGGATGCGGACAAAAACAGGCAAGGAGCTGTATTGCGGCAATTTATTGCGGGCGGCCAAGTAAGGCTTTTGACCGTGGGTATCTGTATGCCTGGTTGAATTGGTTCGGATTATAAGCTGCTATTACTCGAACCTTATCGAAGGGCGTAACACCAAGCTCCGGGATATTGATCGGGCCTTGGCGGATGATCTGAAAAAGGACGAATTGCGGCGTAATTTCCAAATCGAAGTGCGGGCTCATGTTCAGGTTACAACAAGCGATTGACCGGCTCTATGCGGCAGGGAATATGCCGGACCGGCGTCAACCGAGTTCCTGTGCTGGCTGCACCGTGAGTTGGCAGTGGGTTAAATTTGTAATTTGTCATGAATATCCAAGCCAAATTCAACCTTGTTAATCAGTAATCCGATAACCGTATCATGCAGGGTTTCCTTCTTCGAGAAGCAGATTGTTTTTCGTGTCAGTCGCTTAATCCAAGTTCTGAAATTCAAATTTTTGCGTTAAATTTTTTGGGTGTTGCGTCTACTCACCTCATCCTTGCGTTTGTCAAACACATAAGCCAATACCGTGTTCGTCGCAAGCCAATTCCAATCTCGCCGCCAAATTTGCTGCCGAATTCAAGGCCTGGAAGTTTGGATTGACTTGGACGAGGCTGCTCGACTTTTGTAACGTGCTAATCACTGTGTTTTTGTTGATCTTGAGAACCCGTGCAGTATCACGAATACCGCTACCATTGAGGGCCATCTCCACAACTTGCTCTTTGATACCGGGTCTACATGCCTTGTAGCGGTAAGCCAACATGAACGTTTTAGTCTCACAATCCGGATTCTGGCAGCGGTAACGCTGCGCTTCGGCCGGACTTCATAATTTGATTGCTGCCACAATCCGGGCAGGTAATTTCTTGATAACAGGTCATATCCGATATTATATAAGCAAATCACGTATTTGACCCATTACCCTATTGCCTTACAACGGCTCAAACAAAGCGGTCAAATCCTCCGCCGTCAGTTTCAACGACTCCTCTTTAGCCCCGCCCTTATAAATCCCTTCGGCCAGCGCGCGCTTTTTGTCCTGCATCGCGATAATCTTTTCCTCAACGGTATTTTCGGTAATCAGTTTGTAGACGAACACCGGCTTGTCCTGGCCGATCCGATGGGCGCGGTCCGCGGCTTGGCTTTCTGCGGCGGGGTTCCACCACGGATCGTAAATAATCACGGTATCGGCTTCGGTCAGGTTTAAGCCGACTCCGCCGGCTTTCAGGCTGATCAGGAACACATTAACCTCGCCGCTTTTAAACAGTTCTATCGCTTCGTCGCGGTTGCGGGTCTGGCCGGTCAGTTTGGCGTAGCCGATTTTTCGTGAATTCAATTCGTTTTCAATCAGCCCAATCATGCGGGTGAATTGCGAGAATACCAGGATGCGACGGCCTTCTTCCAGCTGTTCCGGCAACAGCTCCATCAGCAGGTCGAGTTTGGCGGATTCCTGCACTTTTTGCGCTTCCTTCAGCGGCAGCGTGCGCGGGTCGCAGCAGGTTTGGCGCAGTTTGAGCAGGGCGTCCAGGATGGTGATGTGGCTGCGCGACAGGCCTTTTTCGGCTATCGCGTCGCGGACTTTTTTCTCCATGGTCAGGCGGATGCTTTCGTATAAAGCGGCCTGTTTTGCATACAGCGGTACCGAGCGGATGATTTCGGTTTTAGGCGGCAGTTCGGTGGCGACGTCCTGTTTGGTGCGGCGCAGCATAAACGGCGCAACCCTGCGCGACAGCCGCGCCCGTTGTTCGCTGTCGCCATGCACTTCAATCGGCGTGCGGTAGATTTTTTTAAACGTGGCGCTGTCGCTTAAAAAGCCCGGCATCAAAAAATCGAATTGCGCCCACAGTTCGCCCAGATGGTTTTCCATCGGCGTACCGGTCAGGCAAAGCCGGTGATTGGCTTTGATGCGGCGGACCAATTGGGCGGCTTTGGACAGCGGGTTTTTAATGGTTTGGGCTTCGTCCAGGACCAGGTAATGGTACTCATGCTCCAGCAGTGTGTCTTCATCCCGTGACAGCAGGGGATAGGTGGTCAGGATCAGGTCGTAGTCCCTGATTTTGTAGAACAGCTGTTTGCGCTCGGTGCCTTGCAGGATCAGGATTTTCAGGTCGGGCGTGAAGCGTTCGGTTTCCCGCCGCCAGTTGCTCATCAGGCTGGTCGGCGCGATAATCAGCGTGGGCAGGCTCATCCGGCCGCTTTGTTTTTCAAGCAACAGGTGGGTTAGCGTCTGTATGGTTTTGCCCAGCCCCATATCGTCGGCGAGTATGCCTGAGAATTTATATTCCCGTAAAAATTGCAGCCAGTTGAGTCCCTGCTGCTGGTAATGGCGCAGTTCCGCCTGCAAGTTGACAGGCAGGGCTACATTTTCAATGCCGGTAAAGTTTTTCAGTTTTTGCCCCAGTTTCCGCAACTCTTTTCCGCCGCTTATGCTGAACAGGCCGTGGTTTTGTTCTTCCATGTCGGCTAACGCTGCGGCGTTAAATCGGGACAGTTTCAGCGAGCCGTCTTTGCCCAGTGTGCTGGTGTTAAACAGTTCTATCAATACATTCAGGAACGGTTTGATTTTTTCGCTGGGCAGGCTCAAGTAGTTGTGATCGCCCAGCGGGATGCTGAGTATTTCCGGCAGGTTTTCCGGGTCGTAGTTTTCCAGCACCGGCATGATCAACGGCAGCAAAGGCATGGGCTGGCCGTCAATCTCTATGGTAAAGCTCATTTCAAACCAGTCCTGCTGGCTTTCGCTGATGTGGGCATCCCAGTTCTGCGCGGTCTGGAAATTAAGCAGGAAGCTTTCTTCGATGTCGACAACCCAGCCGTCCTGTTCCAACTCCAACAGGGTGTTTTGGAGAAAGTCTCCCCAGCGGGTCGCGCTGTCCATTTTAGTTTGAGCCGGGCTATACAAAAACAGTTCTTGTGCGCCGATCTGCACGGCAGAGGCGGGGGCAAAGCCGAGTCCGGTCAGTCGGTGTATTGCCAGCTGTTCGGTTTCCGCGTCGCGCTTAATCCGCACCAGCCCCCGATCGGTTTTCACCACGCTGTAGTCTTCAGCCGGGATCGCAGAAACTGTCCAGTCGCCGTAATTGAAGCCTATCATCATAAAATGGGTGTACTGCTGAGGCGATACCTGATGGCCGAACAGCAATAATCTGGGCGCGGGCGTCAGCTGATCGGCCTCGGTCAATTCGACTTTTTTGGGCGCGGGCAACGGCAGTCCGGGGTGTTCGGTAATCAGGCGCAGGCTGAATTCATCGGCATATTCGGCAGGGATGCGCGGGATGGCCAGGATATTTTTAAGTTGATCGGCCGATATATTGTGGGTGTTGACCGTACCTATCAAACCCAAAGCCTCGTCCAGATATTCCGGCGGATCGGTTAACAGCAGGAGTGCAGGGGGATCGATTTCGACGGTTAATTGAAAATCGCCGTTACCGGTTGTCCGCCAGTTAAATTTTAAATCGCGGCCGGTTCCTTTTGTTAACGGAGCCCGTTCAACGTTTTGCCAGAACAGCCTGCCGGTTTGCAATAATTTGGACAAGGCCAGATAACCGGTAGCGCCAATAATCAAGGGTTCGTCTTTAAAAGAGGGGTTAAGCGCGGTCAGCAGTTTTGCAATTTCCTGATCTCCCGGTTGAACGTAATTCAGATAGGAGTAGCTGTAGCGGAGGTTGTTCAAGGTCGTTTTTCTACCCTTATTTAAACCGCCGGTTTTCTTTTCCTTGGTGATTAAAAAATCAACAGTGAATTCGTGTTTTGCATTGCCGGGCTTGAGGATGTAAGCAATAAATTCCTGGTAGGCATCGTGTTGCCCAGGCGCTTGTTCGTGAAGGTTGTCGAGCCAATCCAGGCAGTTGGGTTTGGTATTCGATGCGGAAAAGTCTTGATTGGAGTTTTGATACATCAGGCAGGCGGCGGCAACGTGCTTGCAGTTATAGCCGACAGGGCAAGTGCAGTCGCCTTCAATTTCAGCCGCGCTATAATCAGGCCGCCAGACTATGCGGATGTTTTGCCGGTACGGGTCTTTATGGCTGCCTTTAACGGCGGCATTGAGTTGTACAAAAAGAGTCCCTTCGCTTTTAATAGAGAGATTAAGCACCATGCCTTTTTCAAAATAGCTGCGTCCCCGCTCATAAAAAGCGTCGCCGCATTCGTAGCGTATATCGGAGCGGAGCAGTTTTTTTTGTTTAATCATAGCGGGCATGGGCGGACAGTCGGACAAAGCGCTTATTGTACTGCAATCCGGCGAAGTTGTAGGCATAGGTATCTTTAACAATAGCTTTATCGTCGATTTTCTGGTTAAGTACGATCAACGCGATGGTTGAAAATCTGTAAATATCAGGAGAAAAATATGAAACGGTACTTATTCCCCATCTGTTTATTGTTGAACGCTTGCTCGAATTTGCCGCCTGCGATAAAAAATCCCCCTCTGTTTGATCTTTCCTATACCCAGGCAATCCAGAAGATTGCCGATTATAAAGACGCGCCGGTGCGTTGGGGCGGCATTATTATTGATGTGGAAAATGAACAAAACTTTAGTCTGGTGCAGGTGTTGTCTTACCCGCTCGAAGGCGATGGCGAACCGGACGCAGATCAACAGAGCGTGGGGCGGTTTATTATTAAGAGCCCTGAGTTCCTCGATCCGGCCGTTTACACCAAAGACGCGAAAATCACAGTGGCGGGAACGCTTAGCGGTGATATTGAACGCTCGATAGGCAAAAAAGTTATACGCTTGCCGTTGGTTTCAGCCTCGACCATTTATCTGTGGCCGGTTTATGCGTACAGTAATTATTATAATGGTTTCGGCTATGGTTACGATCCCTATTATGGCGGTTATCCGTATTACTGGGGGAATTACTATTGGCCAACTTCTTCTCCATTCATGCGCGGACCGTTACGTTATCGTTAAATATTACGTTGATGGCGGCATGGACTTTCTTACTTAGATAGCCCAAAAAATCTTAGATAGGCCTAGTTTATTTTTTTTGTTGCTATATAATACGCGGCTTACCAAAGTTATCGATGCCTCGGTGGCGAAATTGGTAGACGCAAGGGACTTAAAATCCCTCGTTCGAAAGGACGTGCCGGTTCGACTCCGGCCCGAGGCACCATACACAATCAAAGGGCTTAAGAGTTTTCTTAAAGCTCTTTTTTTATGCCTGAAAATCCCCGTAGTTCACTTCAATAAATCCTGATTGACGTTGTCAGCTAAACTTAAAAAAATCAGTTGGAACACGTGAAATCCGCTCATGCTTCGACAAGCTCAGCGCGAACGGGGATTGGAATGTTCAACTGATTTTTCTAGGTTAAACGGGGAAGCGTCATACCGGCATGGATTGCCGGTATCCAGGCTACAAGAAGGTAAGCTGTGCAGGCCATCTTTGGTCCGGGTTCCGGCGGTCCATGCCGGAACGGCGGTTGAGGGTATTTGACATGATAGGGATGATTGGGGAATCATGACAAAATAACGCTATCGGTTTAATAAAGGCACGACATAACTATGGTTCTGAAAATTTGCAAAGTATGCGGCAACAAAATTAACGCAAAAGCGAAAGCTTGCCGGTATTGCGCACTTGTTGAAAAGGAAATGCCCGCTTTTGTTAAGTACGAGATAGCGGCTCTTGTGCTGCTTTTCATTGTCATGATGGCAGTCGCCAGGAATATCCCGGAAACCCTGCCAGTAGCACCGTCGGCAGAACAGCCGGCCGCTGAACAAGCCGCGTCGTCTGTCGGGTCATTATTCGACATACCGAAGATCGTGGGGAAAACCCAATCCGAAGTCGAGGTGCTGCTTGGGGAGCCTGTTTTCTGTGCCAAGTCGGAATCAGCCCTGAACTGCTCGTTTAAGGAAAACGAAGTTGATATTGTCTTTATTGACGGCAAAGCAGACTGGATTACCGTAAACGGGACATTCCGTAACCCTGCTTATAGTCAGGAACTCGAAGGGAAAACCAAAGCCGAGATTTTAAAGCTGCTAGGCGACCCTGTTTTCTGCGTTAGGACAAAATCGAAATCCGCGCTGAACTGTTCATTCAAGGACGGCAATGTGAGCGTTGAATTTATCGACGGACAGGCAGTTGAATCCAATGTAACAGGCAGGCTAGGCAAAGCGCCATACAGCAAAGACACTTTGGCAATGCTTGGGCTCCCTGTAAAGGATGCGACCTTTAGTAACGAACATGTGATGCGCTGGGATAATATTCCGGGGTTCCTGAGCGTAACGTTGCATTCGGAAGGGGGGATGGTTTCCCTTGCCACTGTAAAGATGAAAACCAAGTAAAGATTTAGGGGGAAATAACCGTGGGATGATGGAAAAAGTCAGGCTAACCTCTCCTCTGATGTATAGCGTTTTAATTAAGGAGCGCCGTTAGGAGCGAATAATGTGAAATCTGCTTTCAAGGAACAAGTAAAAACACTTTTAAACCCAAAATTCCAGCTATTTGAAAGATCCGCAGGCGTGACCGCGTGAGGTATGTTCATCATCGGGAATTAGGTGAATGGCATGAAAGCGTCTTTGGGTAAATAGCTATGTAACAAGCACGATTGACAGGATGGTATCACGTGGACTAGCATTCAAGTATCAATCAATACTTACAGGGCAAGGCATGGTACTCGTAACTCCCGAGAAGATAGCTTCCATCATGGCTCTCTTCCCCGTTCCTCATTCATTTTCCGAACTAGACGACTTGGTTTCTCATGGTTTACCTAAGAAGGCTCTAAAGGCGAGCGTAGACTTTGTTTGTTTGAACAATGAGGATCGAAAGCGACTTTTATATCGAATTATTCCTGAAGCAACGTATAAGCGTCGCCGTGATAAGTTGACCGCTGATGAATCTGGCCGTGCTGAGCGCTTAGCCAGAATTTATGCAACCGCGCAATATGTCTGGAATTCGGACGATGACGCGAGGGCGTTTTTGCACACGCCGCACCCGATGTTACAAGGTCGAACTCCTCTGGATGTGTCCATGACCGAATTGGGGGCTCGACGTGTCGAAGAGCTACTTTGGCAATTGTTTTATGGTATTGCGGTCTAAATGCGGATTTTCAGGATTGGCGATGAGCGTCATCCAATCTGGGATGGAACCGGTGCAGCGATTATTGGTGGAAGATGGAACAGTCCGGGGAGCCCGGTTATTTATGGCTCGTTAAGCTATTCCTGTGCGATGCTTGAGATCTTGGCGCATGCGAATATTGGCCGTATTCCAACGACACATCGTTTTGTTGCTGCAGAAGTACCGGGCAATGTATCTGTGGAATATTGTGATGAGCCCAGTCTTCCCCTTGGCTGGGACGCTGAAAACAGTGCTACAGCTAGGGAGTTTGGTGATCAGTGGCTCAAGGAGGCCAGGTCGGCAGTATTAATCGTTCCGTCAGTAATTGCCCGGCTGGATCGGAATGCATTGGTCAATCCTTTGCATCCTGATACCGGCAAGTTGCTTGTCACCACGCCTGAAAAAGTCATTTGGGATAAGAGGCTTTTTGAATAAAATTCTCCTGGTGTGAAAGGGTAGGGCGGTCTATTCCTTTAACTTCGGTTTATAAAGTGAGGCTAATTAAAACCACGCTTACCACCACTAACACACCCGCAATATTAATGTACCCAGAGGGTGCTAAAAACATCAACCCGAACCCAATAAAAATCCCCAAAAGTTCAGCTAACATTCTTGCATTACTTTTTACGCCTGAAGAAACAGTTCCTTAAAGTGGGTTAAACAGAAATCGGCACCTTGATGTGTTCGTGCGCCTGATAATCTACGATTTCGAAATTTTCATACCGACAATCGAATATCGACTCCGGCCTGCGCTTTATTCTTAATGTCGGTAGCGCATAGGGCCTGCGGGCTAACGCAAAGTTAACCGGGCGCGGCACGGAAAGCTGAAAAACAAAACCGTAGTATAGCCGCGCTCCGGTTGAGCGCAATGTTGGACGAAGCCGCTATCGCGGAGAACACTCCGCCGAACAGCCACCCGATAAAACAATTAAAATTTAACCTCAAGCCCTCAATCAGAGGGATCGTTTAGCATCAAACAATGAGGTTACCCAACA
>JALNYY010000266.1 GCA_023229605.1 Methylobacter sp. | reverse complement strand
CGGGCGTTATTTTCTGTCCGATTTCGGAAGCCTTGCGTGAACATCCTGATCTGATCAAACAATATCTGGGTTCGGTCGTGCCGCATACGGACAATTATTTTGCCGCGTTGAATGCAGCGGTATTTACCGATGGGTCGTTCGTTTATATTCCCAAAGGCGTGCGCTGCCCTATGGAATTGTCGACCTACTTCCGTATCAACGCCGCCAATACCGGGCAGTTCGAGCGCACCTTGATAATTGCCGACGAAGGCAGCCACGTCTCATATCTTGAGGGCTGCACCGCGCCGATGCGCGATGAAAACCAGCTGCATGCGGCGGTGGTCGAGTTGATCGCGCTGAAAGATGCGACCATCAAATACTCGACCGTGCAAAACTGGTATCCGGGCGATAAAAACGGCTTGGGCGGTATTTACAATTTTGTGACCAAACGAGCCGATTGTCGCGGTGAGAATTCCAAAGTGTCGTGGACGCAGGTAGAAACAGGCTCGGCGATTACCTGGAAATACCCAAGCTGCATCCTGACCGGCGACAATTCCACCGGCGAGTTTTATTCGGTAGCGCTGACCAATAATTATCAGCAGGCCGATACCGGCACCAAGATGATTCATATCGGCAAGAACACCAGCAGTACCATTATTTCCAAGGGCATTTCTGCAGGTCGCGCACAGAACACTTATCGCGGTCTGGTCAAGGTGCTAAAAAGCGCGGAAAACGCCCGCAACTATACCCAGTGCGATTCCTTGTTGATCGGCGATAAATGCGGCGCGCACACCTTCCCTTATGTGGAAGTCAAGCAGCCGTCGGCCCAGGTGGAACATGAAGCGACGACGTCCAAGATCAGCGAAGATCAGCTGTTCTTTTGCCAGCAACGCGGACTGTCTGCGGAAGATGCGGTGTCGATGATCGTCAACGGTTTTTGCAAGGAAGTATTCAGGGAACTGCCGATGGAGTTTGCGGTGGAGGCTCAGGCGTTGTTGGGTTTGAGTCTGGAAGGTTCGGTTGGTTAATTGCTTAAACGGGGAATTGCTATGCACTATAAACAGCTCACCGCGATTATTCATAAAGAAGATGATATTTATGTGTCATTGTGCCCCGAATTGGATATTGCCAGTCAGGGTGCAAATATTGAAGAAGCCAAGAGTAATATTAAGGAAGCTGTGGAACTCTTTATCGAATATGCTTCGGAGGAAGAAATAAACCAGCGTTGTAATCTGATAGGATTAGCTGATGAAAGAAGCCCATTGTTCGCGATTGATAGGTTTTGTACCCCAGCCCGTCCTATAGTACTAAAGGATATTTAGTCCTTGTATAAAATAAATAGTGATAATCAATGAAAACATTTTATTTGGCTTTTGAAATAACGCCGACTGTTGAAAATGAATACCACGATGTTATTGAAGGCGGCATAGCACATTGTTGGATTGCTGAAGATAATCCTCTCAGTGTGTATGTCAAAGCGAAGTTCTTTACCGAAAAGGCTAATTGGAAGATTGAGAGTATAGAGACTCAACCAGTAGAAGTAGCGGAAGAAAACTTTTTAGAAAGAGAGGATGGATTACAACAATATTTCAAAGCCCAAAAAGAAAAAATAGCTATTACTTATCTCGTATGGGCAAGAGATGAAACGTTAATAACTGAACCAACGATATTACATTTTAAATCTTCTCACCAATTCAACGCAAATGAATTCTTAAAGAAGAACAAGCAACTATCACAAAAAGGTAGGTGCTTACATTATGATAGTGGCAGAAGTTGCAATGAAATTATTAACGCTCATTCAATTCAGAAAAATCAGTCATTATCAGCAATTGCTGATAATGGAAAAGTTTATGTTGTATCGTCATATTTTGGTGATTTAAAAAATAATCATGGAAATATAACATATAAAAAGCGTGGCATTGAGAAAGAAGTTTCTATTTTTCGGGGCTTTTGTAAACAACATGACAATGAACTATTTAAGCCAATTGATGATTTTCCATTAATTCCGACAAAACAACAGGTTTTTTTATATGCTTACCGTTCGTTGTGTAGAGAGTTATTTGTAAAAGAAAATTCTCTTGATTCAATAAATAGCCAGATAGGTTGTGCTCCACACAATACGGCAGTTAAACAATATCTAAATGCCCATAAAAGAGGAACAGAATTCGGCTTAAATAATTTAAAAATACATAAGCAACGATTCGATAATTCTTTAAAAAATGATTCTTACTTAGATATAAAATACGTTATTTTTATTTCAAAGCAAAAACCTTGTATTGCATTTTCTGGATTACTTTATCCAAATTTTGATTTTACTGGAAATCAGTTACAAGATCTTAGTAATCATGAAAATAACTTAGAGTTAATTACCTTTTTCTCAGCACCTATGAATAATAATGAGTGGGGGGTTGTATTTGCATGGCATAAGTCAAGTTCAAATGTATGCGTTGATTTTATGCGCTCATTAGCAACAATGATGTACGATAAAAATAAACTTGGAGATTTACTGTTCCGATTGGTTATATCTAATTGCGAAAACCATGCTATTTCGCCGCAATGGTGGGAAAAATTATCTACAAAGCATCAAGAAAAAATTTCATTAAGAATCTCATCAATGGTTGATGATATGTCGATAATTGAACCAGATTATTTAAAGAAAGGGTTGGAAGGGATTATTGACTGGGAATTTGAAAATGTTATTTCGGAAATGGACGATTCGATAATAAAAAACTTTATTAATCGTTTTGTTATGACAGTCCATAGGTTGGGTAGAGCGATAGCGGAATCCAACAAAAAATAAAGCTATCAAGCAATAAAATTTGTAAAAATTGGGTGTAAAACCCGTTAAATAACACAGGTAAAACAACATGCTCAGCATAAAAAATCTTCACGTCAGCGTTGGCGATAAACCCATTCTTAAAGGCATTAACCTTGA
>JALNYY010000265.1 GCA_023229605.1 Methylobacter sp. | reverse complement strand
GCCCGTCGACCGAACCGCCAGCGTAACCAATTTTTAAAGGCGGAAGATCAAAAACTTCAGGCAATAAAAAAGGCCTTACAATCTCTTGCAAAGCCTTTGTTATTCTTTGGTACGAGGGCCGGAATCGAATTAATTGTAAGTTGTTGATAATAATAACATGAAAAACATGTTTTCTAAAAACGGCACGATTAACGGCACACTTTTGATTTTTGCCCTCTGGAAATAGAATTTATCCGCAACACTTGCCGATATTCAAGGCACAAAAAAGCCAGAATTACCCGGCTCTAAATAATGGTATCGATTCACTATTATATTCGGATAGGCGAATATGCTCTATGGGTTGGATGCACAGGTTTAAATGTGGGGTTTTGTTAGGTTTTCGCCATAGATAATTTATAGCTTTTTGCTGTTTCGTTTGGCATTCTAGGCTGCGCCCCTATTGGGTTTAGCTGTTCCTTTTGCGTTTCTTTTGAGCAGTCATAATGCCGCCCACCATGCCTCTCTACACCACGCCAGTTATGGATTCATCCGCTCACAATGATGACCGCTGCCTGTTTTTTATCTTATCCACCCATTGAGCAGTTATTCCGACAATCTTTTGCACCGTAAAGTCATGCTTAGCTTTCATCCGGTTAAAGGTTTTCCAGTGCATCCCCTTGGGTTTCGCTCCGTCCGGGTAAGCTATCCCAGGTCGCCAGCCTAACTGCACTCTGAGCTTATCGGCTTTTCTAAATTGCTTGTCAGGGCAGGTCTCGCGCTCCGATTGATATGCCAGCTTGAAACAGTGCCGACATACACATTGACCGCCGGACAGATAAAGGACTCCTACGCGCCGTGGGCAATAGGGGCATCTAAACCAATGTCGAACGCCGCCATAATGACAGGCCGTCTGTGTGAGCTGTATCGTATGCTCGACGGGCTTACCGTCCAGCAAGTACCTTGCCCTGACTGAACCATGCAGCCGATCCGCAAAGTCCAACTCCTTTATGGTAATGCTGATCACTTGGTTGGTTGTGCGCTTACCGGACTGTCTACCGCTACCTAATCCGCCCATTTCTATTTTCCCAAATCATTAAGTAGTTTTTACCGCACACGCGCACCAAATGCGCGAAAACCTTGATCACTAAGCAATCTAAGTCATTGCCTTTGTTATGTTTTATTGATTATTAATGTGCGAAAACTGCGCCAATGCCGTGCGCCACTTGCACCGTGTTTTTTGGTTGTAAAGTTGCTTTAAGCCGTTACTTAAACAGCCTCATGTTTTCTTTCTGATCCCGCAACAATGCCGACATTTCCCGCATCATGGCATGTATGCTGCCCTTATAAGCATTGCGAGACGCTACCGCCTTGCCCTCTGGAGTTCGCGCCCCGGTGGACTTATCCCACGGCTTCCAGCTTTGAATTAACGCCGATTGCCTCGCTCGTCGCTCTGCTGTCCAGCCGTTCGCCATGTGTTTGCTCCAATAGTTCGTTTTGCTGATTTATAATTTCTTCCGTGCGCGTGGCCGGTGCCGGTGTCCCGTTGTTGATCTGCTGGTGTCCATTTGAGATATTGGCTTGCTTGGCGAATATGACTGGCGGGTTCTTGATTGCCGCCAAGGTTTCCAAGGTAGACCGGCATTGTCCCTGTGCTTTTAATGCCAAACGCAAAAAGGTTTCGTAGTGCTTCATCTGCTCTTGGCAATGCGCCCGACGCGCCAAGTTATTGAACAGTTCATCCAGCGTGTGGGCTTGCGCCAATAGCATCGCCTCTGGGCGCGACATATCGCCGTTTTTTACGCCTTCAACCTGCTGAGACAATGTTAAAGCCAATGAAGCAACGTTATACTCACTTTCCCAGCGCTGGATAGTTCGCGCCGCCTGTACCACTGGACGGGTCAATGTCTCCGCTACGGCATCATCAGGATTATCGTCCTTACTGCACTTCACATCTACAGTATGCTTTGGCTTGGTTGCTGGTTTAGGAGTTGTTTTGTTTTTCGCTGTCATGCGTAATCTCCATTTAATATTTTAAACAAGCGACTCGATAATGATCCGCTTAACCTGCCGGGTTAATGGCGCGTCACTATCAAACCGCGCACCGTCGTTTTTAATCGACTGCTCGATCCACACCCTAATTGCCGGGTTATCGGTTAAATTGTGTTTCCGCTGCAAGGCTTTCACCAAGTAACCTTCCAGCATGATTGTGGTGCGCTTGATATGTCCTTTGTGTGCAAACATGACGGCAAAGTGAATCTGTTTAAAATCATAAACAGCGGTATCTATATCGTCATCAAGTTGAACGGGGGCATCCTGTTTAACATTTTGAATGGCGCTGTCTGGTGATAAGTCCAGGTTGGCATTATCGGTCTGTTTAACATCTTGAACAGGATTTAACCGATCATAGTGCCATTGATAAATAGCCCGTTTCACATCATCCGGTAAAACCTTGGCTTTGCTGGTAATGCCTAGTCCGGTTTTGGCTTCCTTAATCCGCTTGGCTACCTGTTCCTGACTTTTGGGCGATAACCCGAATAAATCCGCTATGGCCTCGGCCAGCTTTCCGCTTCCATCGTATTGCATAATCCACCCGTTTAACATATTAAATATTGGTGCATTGTAGCGCGTTTAATATATTAAATAGCATGGATATTTAATATATTAAATCATTTGTTCTTGGTGCAATCTTTACACCTTACCCGGCTATTGAAAAATGATGCTGGAAAATCCCCGGTCTGCCGATGCGCCTTTGTTTCTGGAGTTAATTGCGCCCCGTCCTTTGAAAGGGTGTTGATTTTTGGTTTAAACTGATCGTCCATGTGCGGACGATCAGATTTGATCTGTCAACACTTTTCCGGACACAAAGTTAAGCAAATTTTAGCTACATTTCGTAGTCCACTGGCGACACATAATGATTGGCGGAATGAAGTCGCTCACGGT
>JALNYY010000264.1 GCA_023229605.1 Methylobacter sp. | reverse complement strand
CAGACCGTCGGGGTAATGCCGGTGGCATTATCCTTGGTGATAATCACGCCATGCACGCCGGTAGCGTCGGCGGTTCTAAGACATGCGCCGAAATTATGCGGGTCCTGAACATTATCCAGCACCAGGAATAAAGGTGTTCCCTGCAACGTTAACACTGCGTCTTTCAGGTCGCTTTCCGATAACTCGCCGGGCATTTCGACTTCAATGACGATGCCTTGATGGTTATTGCCTTCCGCAAAACGATCCAGTTTTTTCCGGTCGGTTTTTTCAGGCTCAATCCCTAAGTCCAACAAATCTTCAACCAGCTGCGTCAAGCGCTTGTCTTGCCTTAGGCTGTCAACCCAGGCTTTATGGATGTGTTTAGGGGAATAATCTAAAGCCGACTGTACTGAATGGATACCGTATATTTTGCTTAACTTCATTTTTTACGGCGTCTCTTTTTAGGTTTATCCATCGCGACCTGTTTTTGCGCCAGTTCAAAGTCAATCTTCTTTTCGTCCAGATCGACACGGGCAACCCTGACCTTGACGCTGTCGCCCAGCCGGTAATTAATTCCGGTGCGCTCGCCTCTTAGCTGATGGCTGGTCGCATCGAAATGAAAATAATCCTGCGCCAGATTGCTGATATGAACCAAGCCTTCAACATAAATTTCGGCAAGCTCGACAAAAAAACCGAACGAGGTGACCGCAGAAATAATGCCGGGGAATTCTTCGCCAACCTTATCCATCATATACTCGCACTTGAGCCAGCTAACCACATCGCGCGTGGCTTCATCGGCGCGTCGCTCATTGGCGGAGCATTGCTCGCCCAACACAACCATATCGGGAATCCCGTAGAAAAAGCTTTCCGTTGGCTTACTCTGCAAACAATGCCTGATCGCCCGATGCACCAGCAAGTCCGGATAACGACGGATAGGCGAGGTAAAATGCGCATAAGCTTCCAACGCCAAACCGAAATGGCCTTTTAGCTCGGGACTGTAGACTGCCTGCGACATCGAGCGCAGCAATACGGTCTGGATCAAATGCGCATCAGGCCGGTCTTTAATCGACTCCATCAAATGCATATAGTCCAGCGGCGTAGGTTTTGCGCCGCCGCCTAAGCTCAAGCCCAATTCGCCAAGAAATGTTTTCAGGTTAAGCAGCTTGTCGGCGCTAGGGCCATCGTGTATACGAAGCAGCTTGGGCATTTTCTTGCCATTTAAAAAACGCGCCGCAGCCATGTTCGCGGTGATCATAAATTCTTCGATCAGTTTATGGGCGTCATTACGCACCACGGGCACTATCTTTTCAATTTTACGCTCTGCACCGAAAACAATCCGGGTTTCCTGAGTGTCGAAATCCATCGCCCCGCGTTGCTCGCGACTCACCCGCATAACCTTATAGAGAGCGTACAACTCCTGCAAATGCGGCATCAAGGCTTTATATTTGTCGGCTAAGACCTTATCGCCATCGACCAGCATTTTTGCAACTTCGTTGTAGGTCAGTCTGGCATGGGATCTCATCACTGCATCGAAAAAGCGCGACCGGGTAACCAGGCCTTGCTCGTTGATATACAGCTCACACACCATACATAACCGATCCACATCGGGATTAAGCGAACACAAGCCATTGGACAAAATTTCCGGCAACATCGGTATGACCTGTTCCGGAAAATACACCGAGGTGCTGCGTTTTTGGGCTTCTTTGTCCAATTCCGAATTAATCTGCACATAATGCGAAACATCGGCGATCGCAACCAGCAGCTTCCAGCCTTTGGGCGTTTTCTGGCAATAAACGGCATCGTCAAAATCGCGGGCATCTTCGCCATCAATGGTGACTAACGGAATTGCCCGTAAATCGACCCGGTTCTCTTTTGCGGACTCAGGCACATCTTTTTTAAGCGGTTTAATTTCTTCCAGCAACGCATCAGGCCATTGATTAGGCAGATCATGGGAACGAATCGCCATTTCGATTTCCATTCCCGGCGCCATGTGTTCGCCCATTACCTCGATGATCCGGCCAATCGGCTGCTTAAGCTTGGTCGGTTGCTCGAGAATTTCCGCAACGACTATCTGGCCTTGCTTTGCCTTGCCGACGCCGCCTTTTTGAACGAGGATAGTCTGCGCGATATTCTTGTTGTCCGGCACTACATAAGTAAAGCCGTCTTCCTTATAGAGCCGGCCTACAACCTGATGAGTATTTCTTTGTAGAATCTCAACGACTGCCCCTTCCCTGCGACCTTTTTTATCGACCCCGGCAACACGCACCAGCGCCCGGTCGTTGTGCAGCAAAGGATTCATTTCCCGCGGCGACAGGAACAGGTCGTCGGACCCGTCATCCGGCTTAATAAACCCGAAACCGTCCGCATGACCGATAATGCGCCCGGCAATTAAATCCTCATTATTAACCAGACAATATTTTTTGCCCCGGTTGAATAATAATTGCCCGTCCCGTTCCATTGCCCTTAAACGGCGGCGTAGCGCTTCTAACTGGTCTTCGGATTCAAGGGAAAACGCTTCCGCGATTTCTTCGCGGCGCAACGGTTTCCCAGCGTGTTCGATAAATTGAAGAATTAATTCGCGGCTGGGAATGGGGTTCTCATATTTCTCAGCTTCGCGCTGAGCATATGGGTCTTTTGTTGAATTAAAATCAACGTCTTTTTTAGACTTCAATGTCATTTAAATAATAATAAAAAGGAATGGATACAATAAAT
The DNA here is from genome assembly GCA_023229605.1 of Methylobacter sp. Lineage (GTDB taxonomy): Bacteria > Pseudomonadota > Gammaproteobacteria > Methylococcales > Methylomonadaceae > Methylobacter_A. The sequence goes on along the minus strand of JALNYY010000264.1, from coordinate 228 downwards.
ATATCTTAAATATAGAGTTAGTATATCGATTAGGATTGAAAGAGAAAAGTTTTTGGCTCTTAGGCAAAAAACTTTTCTCCGTTGGCTCGAGCTAACGTCATTGCATGTAACTCGAAATCATTTAAGTTCAGGTAAAATCTTCGCGCTTAATTGACAAAACGAAAGGGGCTAGGTATAGTGCGCGCTCACTTTAGCTTTTACAGCTAGCCTCTGCCGAGGTGGTGAAAT
>JALNYY010000103.1 GCA_023229605.1 Methylobacter sp. | reverse complement strand
TGGAGGAAAATGAAGTATGAATGGCTGCCTTTCAAGGCCTTTACAACCACTGAGCTGGAACAGGCCATCGACAAGATCGGGGATGGCTTCGGCTCTAAATACCAACTTACTTTCTGCTAAGAACTTATAATGGCGTGACATTAGGAAAAGTTTTTTTCGGAGGGGTAATACCTAAAGTTATCTTGGGCTGGACTCCGCTAGATAATATATTTCATACGAATTTAACTCTGGCTCCTTACATGTATCAAACCTCTGTTGAGCGTAATTACGGTCTTTATCCAGATATGCCCAATGACAAGGGCGTTTTAGGAAAGGGATACATGAATTTAAATGAAACCCTGTTGAGCAGGCGCATGGAAGATTTGAGTTTTGCACAGATAGATGATATGAATCGTAAGAAATCAGGAAATAGAGCGCCTGTGTGGATTGTTAATACCACTTTGGATGTTAACGATAGCCTATTCCGTTGGACGAATGCGGCAAGAGAAACTCCCTCAATGCGTGAGGCCGTATTTGAGTTCTCGCCGCTTGCTTATGGTAATGACTATCGTGGCTATGCACCTGTGACTGAATATTCCGATACTGTTTCCAAAGCTGTACAGATGTCAGGAGCTGCCCTAGATTCGGCTAACCCACATAATAATCTATTGGAATCCTTTGGTCTAAGCTTGTTATCTATTGGTGATTATGCCAATTATCGGGGCCAACATGTGTATTTATCGGACGGAGGTCATTCTGAAAATTTCGGCGCTTATCCTTTAATCCAACGTCGATTGCCAATAATCGTTATTTCGGATGCAGAGTATACAGAGGACGGCGTCCCTGAAGCATTAATACGCCTTCAGGGGCAATTGGCCAAAGAAAAGAAGAAGTTTGTTCTGTACGATGCCGAGCATAAACCTGTTCGCTATTATTTAAAGGATGATCCTAAAGCAAAAACGCTACTCAGGCATCATGACTACTTAGGCACCCCGTTGCCAACTGTATTGATTGGTGAAATATGCGAAACAAGTGATGTAAACCAATCAGAGATTTGTGAAGGTTCAGATAAACACGTGTCTACCTTGTTTTATGTCAAAGCTAGAGCCATTTATGAAAACTATCTAAATGGAAAAAATGGAGATAACGGCAAAGATATTGATTCTGCTTGCGATGTAAAAGCATCTTCCTACGGTCATTTATTGCGGGATGGCAAAGAAATTGAGTGCTATCCCCGCGTTGTACGCCAATACATGGACGTATCAAGTGGTTGTGAAGAACATGATCCTTGCTTTAAGGAGCAATTTCCGGGGACATCTACGGTTGACATTTTTTATGATGCAAATCAGTTTGCCGCATACTCAACCTTTGGCAGACACGTTGGACATGTCTTGGCTGATAAAATTAGAAAGGTTTGTGGGGATGATTCTGATTGTATAAATCCTCAGTTTTAGGGAAAAATGGAACGCTGTAAGGCGGTTTCGCGCAGCAATCCGCCCGAACGGAGCCTTAAATCTGATTGCCGCACGGACTTTTCCAAGCTTATGTCCGATTGTATTGGATATTGTGCGTTGATTGGCGGTTTGCTACGCGAAACCGCCTTACGGAACTACATGCCTCATCAAAGCTATAGCCTGTCTTTCCAGTACATCGGCCTTTGATGTAAATGGCTAACGGCGATAATCAATATATCTTCGTCGCGGATTTGATAGATAACGCCATACGGAAACCGGCGAGTCAGGCAGCGCCGGGTTCGTTTACTTAGCGGCTGCCATGCTTCTGGAAAGTCGGCTATGCGGCCTACTGTGGCTTTTATCTCTGCAAGAAACTCATATCCCAATCCTTGTTTCTGCTGGTTGTAGTAATCCATTGCGCATTGCAGCTCACATTCAGCTGCTTCGAGAAAACTGATTTTCAATTCGATTCCAATCGGCTGAAAACTTGATCGGCCGGTGTTGAACGCATTTCGCCGTTATCGTAAGCATCAATCCGACGTTCGGCTTCAATGGCTATTAATTTATCCATTTGTGGATCAGGCTGATCGAGACTTGCAAGCAGTTGTTCGGCCAAAGCCGCTCTATCGGCTAATGGCAGGCTTAACGCCTGATCAAATAACTGTTTTTGGTTCATAGTCGGCGCCTCACTATGTTGTTGTGTTGGGCTATATCATACAGAACTTCAGCAAAAAATACGTTATCGTTGGAGCTAACCTGACTTAAGCCACGGCCAGCCGGTAATAGAGTTCGGCGCTAGCGGTCAATTTGGCAACCACTTTGGCATCGAGATGGCCGTCTTCAACGCGCGACTGTAAATCGTTGAGAATATACTCAAGAGTCATGGTGCGGCGATAAGGCCGTTCTTGCGCTAAGGCCTGGAAAATGTCGGCAACGGTAATAATGCGGCATTCCAGGTCCAGTTCTTTGTTGCCGTTTTTAAAAGGATAACCGTCTCCGAGCAAGGTTTCATGGTGGAATCCGGCCCATACCGGAATCCTTGAACCTTCAAACACGCGCTGCAAAATACGGAAGGTATCGTAGCTGTGGCGGTGCATCGTGGCCCGTTCCTCCGGCGTCAGGCCGCCCGGTTTGTCGATGATGTCTTCCGATACCCGCAATTTGCCGATGTCGTGCAACAGCCCGGCCATTTCAACCTGCTCCAGTTCATAGCCTTCAATGCCGAAATCCATAGCCAATTGCCGGGCGATATGCGCTACCCGTTGCGAGTGCTCGTCGGTGTACGGGGATTTGGCGTCCACCACCCGGGAAAACAGCCGCGCCAACTCCTTGAGCGCAGGAATGTCGAGCAGGGTCGATGGAATATGGCTGCCGATGTTGCGTAAATCTTCATCCAGGTATTCGGGTTCCATGGCCAGCCAAAAGGCCTCGACATCGGCGATTTCGGCAAAGGCGTCCACCAGTTCCGGCGCAAACAATACGCCGGACAGCGTTTTGATGCGTGCGATAATCGCCGGATACTCGGTCAGGATCATACCGTTGTCCAGGAAAGGAACTTGCAACACATCGATACGATCGGCCAGGAACAGCAGGTTAGCCCGCAGGCGGGTGCGATGATCGACAGGAATCTCCAGCAGTTTTTCCCAGCGGGTGTGGTGGTAGCGAACCTCGGCGGACAAATGCGCCAGCGGCTGGCAGGCAGACAAATAAGCGGCGCCGCGGATGCAATGATCTTCGGCGCCGTCCCATTCCAGCGTTTCGGTGATTCGGCGGTGTTCATGAATCCTGGAAACCCCGCAATCGTGCAACATGCCGGCGTAAAGGATGGACAGGCATTCGGCCTCGGGCCAGTCCAGATGCAGTGCAATAGCCCTGGCCATGACCGCAACCCGCTTGCCGTGCTTGACTTCGTCAACCCCTACTAAATCCAGTGCGCAACTTAATGCGGTAATGGCGTTGTGCATATCGATAGGGTGCAGTTTCATAGCACAAGGAGCTCCGCTTGGTAACGTATCGGTTCAATGGAATTGTTCACGATTTTGACAGGCGAGCCAAGAATTGTCTTTAAAAATTTTTGGTTTAGGGGGGCTGCGGGACTATGGCCACCGTTCCGTTTTGTCGGTTATTCGTGACGTAATGCTTCGATCGGGTCCATGCGCGCCGCCTTCCGGGCTGGGACATAGCCGAATACGATGCCGACCGTTGCGGAAAACGCAAACGCGATAGCAATAACCGGTAGATTAAACACCAGCGGCACCTGCAAAACGGCAGCCAATAGACTGGAAGAAATCAGTGCCAGTACGATGCCGATTAAACCGCCGGTCGACGACAGCACCACCGCTTCCACCAGAAACTGTAACAATATCTCGTTTTCCAGTGCGCCGATGGCGAGGCGGATGCCGATTTCACGGGTACGTTCGGTGACCGACACCAGCATAATGTTCATGATGCCGATACCTCCGACCAACAGACTTACCGCAGCTACAGCACCGAGTAAACTGGTCATCATTTGTGTAGTGCCCGACAGCATGGTGGCTATCTCTTTCATGTCCATCACATTGAAGTTGTCGTCTTCGTCCGCGGCGAGGTGCCGGCGCACGCGCAACATCCGCTGCATGGCCAGCTTGATCTCGTCGGTCGACACGCCGTCGCCGGCCGAAACCTGGATCAGACTGACGTCGTTGTTACCGGCGATCCGGCGTTGAAAGGTACGCAGCGGCACGATGACGATGTCGTCCTGATCGGTGCCCATGCTGGATTGGCCCTTGGCTTTTAGCAAACCGATGACCTCGCAGGACAGCTTTTGCAGCCGCATTCTGGCGCCGAGCGGGTTTTGCCCGCCAAACAATTTACTGCGCACGGTGTCGCCGATGATACAGACGGCGGCACCGGAACGCGCTTCGCCGGCAGTAAAAACCCGCCCATCGGCAATTTGGCGGTTATTGACCGTGAAATACTGTTCATTGCTGCCGGTGACGGTGGTTCCCCAGTTTTCATTCGCGTAAATGGCGGTGGATGACGACGAGGCTTGAGGCGCTACGGCCATCAAATCCGGTACTTCACGCGCAATTGCTTCGGCATCGGCCAATTTGAAGACCGGGGCCGAAGAGCTTTGCCCCGGCCCCATACGCTTGCCGACGCTGACCATCAACAGATTACTGCCCAGACTGGCGATTTGCTGGGTGACCTGCTGGGTAGCGCCGCTGCCCAGGGTAACCAGGACGATCACCGCCGCCACGCCGATAATGATACCGAGCATGGTCAGCACCGAGCGCAGAAGGTTACGCTGCAATTCGCGGAAAGCCAGACGGAACGCCACACTTAACATGCACCGTCTCCTGATTGATTGTGATCGCTTTCGATCTGTCCGTCGCGAAAATGCACGATGCGTTTGGCGTAAGCGGCCATATCCGCTTCGTGTGTGACCATCACGATGGTGATGCCGTTATCACAGTTGAACGCCGTCAATAATTCCATGATTTCCTCGCTTCGTTTGGTGTCGAGATTGCCGGTCGGTTCATCGGCCAGCAGCAGCAAGGGTTGAGCGACGATGGCGCGCGCAATCGCGACCCGTTGTTGCTGGCCTCCGGATAATTCGTTGGGCATGTGGTGTTCCCAGCCGCGCAGGCCGACCGTATCCAAAGCTTGGTAAGCTGCAGCGTGGCGTTCATCGGGGGCTATGCCGCGATAAATCAGCGGCAGTTCGACATTTTCCAGTGCCGATGTGCGGTTTAGCAGGTTGAAGCCCTGAAAGATGAAGCCCAGATAATGGCGGCGCAGCAAGGTGCGCTGGTTGCGCGCGAGCCGCCCGACATCGATATCCTGAAACAGGTAACGTCCTTCGGTCGGCTGATCCATGCAACCTAAAATATTCATGCAGGTACTTTTGCCGGAACCGCTCGGCCCCATCACTGCGACGAACTCGCCCTTGTCTATGCGCAGACTGATGCCGCGCAAAGCATGCATGGCGGCATCGCCGCTGCCGTAAGTTTTGGTGACCTGTTGCAGATTCAATAACGGTTGCATGTTTGGGCCGTTGTCCTTGCCGCTCATGGCTTGCCCACCTGCCTGGAAACCAGTTCGGCGCCGACCGAGACATCGCCGGCGACGATTTCGGTGACGATGCCGTTGGTTGAGCCTTTGGTGATGGTGATCGGCGTCAGTTCGCCGTTACGCAAGGTCCATACTTGCTGGGTTTTGCCAGTCGTAGCTTGTTGTTCGCGGCCCGACTCGGAACGGGGCGGGTGCGGCAACAGCGCATCCAGTAAACTGCCGTTACCGTTTTTTTTCTGCGGGCTAGCCGGTGGCGTAAAGCGTAATGCGTTGTTGGCAACCAGTAACACATCGTTTTTTTGCTCGACTGTGATCAGGGCGGTGGCGGTCATGCCCGGCCGTAACGCCAACGCCGAGTTATCGACCCTAAGCACGGTTTTATAAGTTACCACACCGTCAACCGTTTCCGAACCGTAGCGCACCTGAATGATTTTGGCCGGGAAATTACGGTCTGGGTAGGCATCGACAGTGAATTGCGCGTGTTGGTCGGGCCGCACCAGGCCGACATCGGCTTCGTCGACATCGACCTGCAGCTCCATCTGGGTCAGGTCTTCGGCCAGCGTGAACAACACCGGTGCCTGGAATTGCGAGGCCACGGTCTGACCGGGTTCTACCGAGCGTGCCAGTACCACGCCGTTGATCGGCGATTTCACTACCGCTTTGGTTAGATCGGTGAGGTTAACGTCCAGCGTCCCCTTTGCCTGAGAGACAGCTGCCTTGGCCGAAGCCAGGTCGGCGCGGGCGCGTGCCAGCGTTGCCTTCGCGGCATCCAGATCGTATTGCGACGGTACCTTGCCGCCGCTCAACTCGCGGACATGCAACTGCTTGGCCAGTTGCAGCTCGGCTTCCTTAGCTGTGGCCTCGACTTGCTGCACCTTGGCGCGCGCCGACTCCAGAGCGGCTTTAGACTGCAGCGCCTGCGCTTCAAGGCGGGTTGTGTCGAGACGCGCCAGTACCTGGCCGACCTTGACTTGATCGTTGTAATCCACGTTCACCGACTTGATGGTGCCGGAAACTTCGATGCCGACTTCGACTTCCTTTAGCGGCGCCAATGTGCCGGTAGCGCTTACCGTCACGGACAGATCGCCGCGGCTTACGGTTTGCGTGTCGTAACTGGCCGGCCGGCCATTGCCGTTATAGATTGAGAACCCGATGATGACGAGCACAAGGCCGGCGGCGGCAAGCCATAGCCATTTTTTCGGCGGCAGGCGATGGTCTTTAGTATCGAGTCCAAGTACCTCAGAGAGCGGTGAAGGGGCTTTGTTATCCTCGTAACCCTCCGAATACAATGCCTTGATCTCTTCCTCAGAGATGATGTGCGGTGAAGAGGCTTTATTATCAGTCATGAGCAGTTTTCTCTTGGGTATTTTCGGCGGGCCAGTCTCCGCCGAGTGCTTTGTAAAGACGGATCACATTAGAGGAGACTTCCGCATCGCTGATCGTCAGCTGCAGTTGCGCGCTCAGTAGCGAGCGCTGCGCTTCCAGCACGCGCTGAAAGTCGCTGATGCCTGAGACGTATTGCATCTCGGCCAGCGCCCTTGCGCTGCTGCCGGCTTCCACAGCTGCTTTTAAGGTATCGCGGCGTTTGCGTTCCTCTGAATAAGCCGTCAGCGCATTCTCGACATCGCCTAGCGCAGTCAGTAGTGTGGATTCGTACAAGCCCAGCGCCTGTTCTTGAAGAGCGTTTTGAATAGCGATGTTGCTGCGTATACGCCCGCCATCAAACAGCGTCCAGGCGGTATTAGCAGCGATTTGAAAGGCTTTGGCTCCGGCGGAATAGAGATTGGCGTAAGCCAGCGATTCCAGGCCGATAGAACCGGATAGCGTAAAATCGGGATAGAGCGCGGCCTCGGCAACGCCGATTTGAGCGGTTTGCGAGGCCAATTGACGTTCCGCACGCCGCACATCAGGACGCTGGCGTAACAGATCCGCAGGGATGCCGGTTGCAATGCCGCTGGACGCCGCCGGAATCGGCGCCGATGCCGCCAATAGCGCGTCAAGGGAATTGGGTTGCAGACCCAGCAACAAGGCCAGAGCGTGTTTGGACTGCTGTAATGAACTGCGCAAACTGGGCAGTCCGGCACGGGTATTTTCCATTGTTAATTTGGCCTGATCGGCATCCAGTTGCGTGGTCAGGCCGGCCATCTGGCGCCAGCGGGTAATATCATAGGTTTCGTTTTGCGACGCCAGATTGGCTTCGGTGATGCTCAGGCGATTCTGCAAGCTGCGCAAATCGATATAATTCAGCGCCACTTCCGCGCGCAGACTTACCAGAACATCGCGTAAATCTTCCTGCGCCGCTTGTTCCGAGGCCACGGAGGACTCGATGGCGCGGCGTTTTTTGCCGAAAATATCCAGTTCCCAGCTGGCATCAAGGCTGTAGCTATACTTCTCGTTGGTCACACCGATGCCGGTGGTTCCACTGCTGAGGCCTGCTGCCTTGCTGCTGCCGGTCTGACTGGCCGATGCGCCCAGCGAGGAGGTTGGCAACAAATTGGCCCCGGCTAACTGGCGACGGGCACGGGCCTCGCGCAACCTGGCCTCGGCTTGATACAAATCCCGATTACCCGTTTGGGCTCTTTCGATCAATTCGGTCAGGACAGGATCGTTGAAAATAGTCCACCAACGGCTGATACCGGCCATTTTTGCAGCTGGGCCGCCGGTTTTTGGGCTGCTCCAGTCTGCCGGTAATGGGGTTTGCGGTTGCCGGTAATCAGGGCCTGCCGCAAAACATCCCGATAGTAGCGGCACCGCCAGCCACAGCGCATCTCTTTTTGTCGCTCTCATCAATAGTTTATTTGATTTTCAGGTTTGACGGCTTTTTCAGCCATTGATTGGCTTTTTGGGAAAGCCATGATTGGGCGAGCGTGTCGGACTTGCTGATGCTGTCTAAAAATGCGCCGGATATGCTGAATACGGCGGCGATATGTCTGGCATCCCGTTCGCTATCCTGCATTCCGCCATGTGGCGGCCTGCCTCTACCCATGCCTCCCGGAGGTCCCCCGGCTCTGCCGCCGCCCCCCATTCCGTCTGCGCCGCCTTGAAAATGGCTGCCAAAGCGCGGCATGGCGTCGTCAGGCCCGGGTTTTTCATCAGGCTCCTGAGTTGCGCCCGGCTCTTGCTGATGAGATAAAGGAGATCCCGCCAATAATTGATGGCTGCCTTTATTCAATAGCAGCAAATACTTATTGCCGCGCGGCGCATACTCCCAGATTGCGGTGCGCACGTAAGGCGAACTGATCCCGTAAGGGTCGTCGTCTTCGCTGCCGGTCACCACCAGCAAAGGGATAGAGATAGCCTGGTAGCGGGTTGCCACGCTACCGAGCGCCATATCCACGGACGGGCTGAATAGAATCGCAGCAAGCGGTTTGAAATCTTGCGGTTGGGGCAGAACGCCGTCGAATTTCTCGCCGATCATCGCTGCCGCGGTTTGTGCGCCGATGTCGTAACCGGCAACGATCAACCGGGATATATCCGCCGCTGCAAACAAGCCTTGGTCGGCTTTTGCTCTCGGCTTGAGTTCCGAGTAGGCCCAAAGCAGGTGGTCGATGCGTTTTTTCAGGGATGCTTGTGAGAAATACTCATGGCCCAGGTAATGCAGCTCGCTGTTTATGGCGGCCTTAGACGGCCTTGATCTGTCCTCGTCAGGCATTCCAGGCTCCTCATTATCGCCGGGTTTTCCGTGCATCGGAGCCAATTCTTTAAGCGCTACGCCAATCTCTACCGGCTGTATGCTGAAAACTGCGTAACCGGCCTTGGCCCAGGTTTCGCGCCAGAGCCGTCCGCCATCGGCGGGCTCGCCCAAGCCCGGCAGGTAAACAATCAGCGGATAACGGCCTTTTGCCGTCGGCGCAAGCATTGAAACCTCGATGGTTTGGCCATCGTGCCGCCAGGTTTCGCGGACCGAATCGATCGTATAGGTGCGTTTGGAAGCGTAGCCGCCTTTGCTAATAAACTGTTCGATTTTTTCGCTTTGCTCCTCCGGTGTCGGCGGGGACGGACGGAAAAAACAACCGGTCAGGAAAGCTGTGCAGGCGATAGCCGCCAAAAAATAAGCCGTAGTAAGGTGAGTTTTGTTCATGGCAAGATTTGATTGGATGGTTGCATGATATTAAGGATTCAGTATGCCCGAAGTACAGGTAAAACCGCGCCCAGTCATAGTCCGGGCGCGGCATGCAGTTATGGGAATTAATCCTCGAAATTACTTTGCAGTTTTTTCTGCTGCTCGGCGGTTAACAGTTTAAACACGGCGTTATCCAATCTGGATTTTTGCAATGCCATTTCCCGATGGGTCACGTTAGCCTTGTTAAACAGCGCCTGGATTTTGTCGTCATTGTAGTCGTAGGAAAAGACCAGACGGTGGATTTCCTTGCCGATGTTTTGCGCAGCTTCCATTTGGGCGTCGGTCTCGGCGCGATGGGCCTTGAGCAGTGCTTTGATTTCAGTTCGTTGTTTGTCGGTCAGGTCGATTCGATGTAAAAATCGGGGCATGCGCTCCTCGTCGTCAGGCCCGGGTCTATGATGCTCGGAGAACGGCATGTCTCCGCAAGGAAACTCGCCGTGCATTGGCGGCTTAGCCAGGGCTATCGCCGGTAATAAGGCTAAAATCAACAGCAGTTTACGCATAAAAAAATCTCCGATGGTTTAATGAAAATGACACGGAACAAAGTTGTTTCCGTCGTGCTCAGTATCGTCTCAACGCATGTAAAGCGCTGTTATTGAAATGTAAATTCAGGTAAATCCGGTGCCCGTATTGTGGCGGTTGTCATGGCGTAACGTTATGATGACGCCGACAAAGCGAGAAGGTGGCGAGAGTGACGAAGATTTTGATAATTGACGATGATGTAGAACTGACCGGGCTGTTTAAGGACTATCTGGAGCGGGACGGGTTTGCGGTCGACGTTGCCCATTATGGCGAGGCCGGATTGCGGCTGGCTTTGTCGGGAGATTACCGGTTGGCGATACTCGACATCATGCTGCCGGATATAAAAGGCACCGAGGTTTTAACCCGCATTCGTATGGAAAGCCGCATTCCGGTGCTGATGTTTACCGCCAGAGGCGATGATGTGGACCGGATTATCGGCCTGGAATCGGGGGCGGACGATTATGTGCCCAAGCCCTGCACGCCCAGGGAGTTGGCGGCGCGTATCCGCGCAATTTTGCGCCGGACCCGGTCTGAAGTCGCTATCGCCGATAACGGGCCGATTATTGCCGGTCCTTTGAAAATCTGGGGCGAAAAACGCAAGGCGTCATGGTTCGGCCATGATTTGGAACTCACCAGCACTGAGTTTAATTTATTGGAAACGCTGGCGATGCATTTCGGCCGTATCGTCAGCAAGAACGAACTGTCCGAAAAAGCGCTGGGACGGCCTTTGGCGCGTTTCGACAGAAGCATCGATGTGCACATGAGCAGCATCCGCCAGAAGCTGGGTTGTCAGAGCGACGGGCGCTCGTATATCCAGACCGTGCGCGGTCAGGGTTATCAATTGGTAAAGGAGTAGCGGCGTGGGACGGTTGTTCTGGAAGTTTTTCCTGACCTTTTGGCTGGCTTTGCTGGTGGCCGGCATCGGCGTCGGCACGGCAGTCTGGTTAAGACATAACGCCTGGCAGGGGGAGGCGGCCAAGTATTTGGTCGATGTCAGGCATGCCGCATCGTTTGTCGCGGTTTCGGAGAATGTTATCCGGCATGGCGGCGTCGACGGTTTGCGCGGTTTTCTCGATTCGATGCGCGAAGCCCCGTTCCCGCCGGTTTATGCGGTTGACGGTCAAGACCGTGAACTCCTGCAACGCAGCCTCGCGCCCGAGGTTTTGCAGCAGGCCCGCACCTTATTCCAGCAGGCCGCCTATCCGGAGGCGATTCGGCAGGTAACGGGCGACGACGGGCAGCGTTATTTGCTGTTTGTGCCGTTGCCCGAACACGGTTTTGCCGACCGTCCGCCGCCCCATGATCCATTGTTACATCCGCCCAGGCCGCCGCGTGAACCGCCATCGCCGCTGCTGCCGATTCTGGCCGGCACTTTTGCCAGCCTGATGTTCAGCGCCGCGCTGGCCTGGTATTTTGCGAAGCCGATCCGCAGCTTGCGCAACGCTTTTGCCGCGTTGGCCCAAGGCAATCTCGATATCAGGGTCGGCGCGTTGATGGGAAAACGCCGCGACGAATTATCCGACCTGGGGCGGGATTTCGATCATATGGCCGGGCAGATTCATAGCCTGGTGCATGCCCAGCAGCGCCTGTTGCACGATGTTTCCCATGAATTGCGTTCGCCGCTGGCGCGGATACAGGCCGCTATCGGTCTGGCCCAGCAGCAGCCGGAAAAACAGCCGGCGATGCTGGAGCGCATCGAACGGGAATCGCAGCGGATCAGCGATCTGGTCGGCGAATTACTGGTGCTTTCCCGCCTGGAAGCCGGCGTGCCCGGCAGCGAAAGCCACGATTTCGACATCGGCGGGTTGTTGGACGATATAGTCGAGGATGCCCGTTTTGAGGCTGAGCGGCATGAGGTTGCGATTCGCTACGACGGTATAGAGGAAATGCAGGTCCAGGGCCGTAGCGAATTGCTGCATAGAGCCGTTGAAAATGTGCTGCGCAATGCGCTCCAGCATTGCAAAAAAGGCGGTGAAGTGTCGGTTGCCGCCCGTTTCGATACCGGCAAGCGCCGTTTGCAGGTGACGGTCGACGACCAGGGGCCGGGAGTTGCCGAAAGCGATTTGTCGGCGATTTTCGAGCCGTTTTTCCGCAGCGGCGACCGCGGCAAGGTCGACAGCATAGGCTTGGGTTTAGCCATAGCCTATCGCTCGATAGAGGCGCACGGCGGCCGTATTCATGCCTCTAACCGCCCGCAAGGCGGTTTGCGTATCGAAATAGATATTCCTTTTGCCGAGTAAAGGCTCCCGCGCGGCGATGCCGGGCAGGGAGCAATGCCGTTAAATTAAGCCGTTCGTGGTGATCCTTCGGCTACGCTCAGGACTAAAGGCCTTGTGGAACCATGAATAGCTTAACGGCTTGTTCCGCTCACCCTTCGACAAGCTCAGGGCGAACGGAACAAGTCTTAACTTAATGGCATGGGGGGTACATTATGCGGAAGTTGAAAAACTGCTGTTTTCCGTTGATTGGTTTAAGCCTCCGTAGCTGTGCAGCAATTGCATCATCTGTTTCATGAATCGCGCATCGGCGCTTGCTGTGGAAGACGACGATGAAGTATCGGTGCTGCCGCCTGTGCCGGATGAGTTTTTCGATTCCTCATAGGCCTTCGCCTCGCTGCCGCTCACCTTGCCGTCACCGTTGACATCGGCGGCGTCGAAGTTGGCGGCTATGTCGCTCATCGCCTTGGACTTTTGGCTGTCTGTCGAGCTCAGCTCTTTCGATATTGAAGTCAGCTGATCTTTGGTAAAGCCTTGATCATTCGGGCCGCCATCTTTGGGCGGTGGCGGCATGTTTCCGGCCAGCATTTGCATTAACTTCGCATCGGCATTTGATGCGGAAGACGATGATGACGCGTCAGAGCCGGACACGTTTTTCGATGCCTGAAGGGCCTGATAGGCTTGCGCCTCATTGACGCTCACCGTGCCGTCGCCGTTGGTATCGGCCGGATCGGTGTCTTGCGAGGATGAAGCGCTGTCTGTCGAGCCGGCCCCCTGAGCGCCGCCTTGAGGCGGGGGAGGCGGCATGCCTCCCCCGTCGCCTTGCATCCGCGCCCGTGGCGCGGGCCCGTCCAGTTCGGAGGCTATCTTTTGTATGGTTGACGACATCTCCTCTTTGGTGACCTTGCCGTCGCCATTGCCGTCCAGCTTGGAGAACATTTCATCCGCTACGCTGGAACTGCTTGAGCTGCCCGATTGCGATACTTTGCCTAGCGCGGCCTCCAAATCGCTTTTCTCAATATAACCCTGCCCCTTGGTATCCAGCTTGGAAAATAGATCCTCGGCCATTTTCGACGGATCGGGACGCTGCATGCCTCTCATCATTGCGGAACTGCTGCTGTTTACACTGCTAATACTCATTATTTTATCCTCATATCGGGTTTAATTGTCGGACGGCCGGGGCCGTCCGGTAGTGTCGTTCTTGTACAGACAACGGCTGACTGACATAACAGAACTACATAAGTCCTTGAGCAATATATCGGCCAGTAGGGGGGTAAGAACAGGCCCTGAAAGGTAAAGTTAAGTTAAAGAATGTTAAGAATTTTCAGCCAATGTTAAGTTGATGATCATTATCGAAAGAATCGTCCGATAAAAATCGTATAGTCTGTCGTTGACCGGCAAGTTTTTGCCGCGGGTATTGGCCGCTAAAGCCAGACTGCTGAGGCATAAAGAGCTTTTTAACAGGAATCACAGATGAAACATTATTTTTATTCTCCTCCCGGCAATAGCTCCTGTATTGCTCTACTACCTACATCCATGTAGGTGAGCAGGAAGGGGAATATCCCGGTCCGGTCTTGTTTTCGCGCTATAATTTAGCATTTCTACCCTTGTTAGCTATGTACCACAATATCTTGCCGAAACCGGATAACCTGTTTGGTCGCACCGGTTCCCTACCGGTCGCGACACTTCCTCCATCCATGGCAGTCGTATGAATAAACCGGCACCCCCCCGCAAACGGGCCGGCGTCAAACCCGCGGCCGGCCCTAAACCCAAACCGCGCAAGGCTCAAAAGCCGCCGGAAAAAGCGCCGGTCGGCAGCTTCAGGCGCAGACTGCTGATGATCGGCCTCGAAGCGCTGGGCCTGTCAATAACGGCGGTTTCCGCGATCATGATTTTGTTGGGCTATTCGGCCAACCGGTTTTCCGGCACCCGTTTTTTCACCAGTTTATTGCCGTTTGCAATCGGCGTATTGGGCTTGATCATTGCGGCGGCGGTGCTGCTGATAGGCTGGTGGAAACTGCGCAAATGGTTGCAGGACAGGTCAGCGGTAATGGCCCCGGTCCTGGCTGTCAGCTTTGCGCTGGTTGTCGGCTGGTTTGTGATGCAGAACCATTTTGCCCAGGCATTCGGGCATTTCCGGATGTTGGTCGGAGGCAAGCAGGAGGCAGGCCGGGTTACGCTGGCTCATCAGGTCTACGCAGCCTACCGGCGTTACGATCCGGCGCAATTGCTGAAAATGGTTAACCGTGCAGAGGCCTATAACCCGGCCATTGCCGAAGCGGCCAAGGCATTCGGCATCGACCCCAATCTTCTGCAAGGCGTCGCCGCGACAGAATCCTCTTTCCTGCCCAGAGACAGCCTGGACGGCGGGCGCGGCCTGTTTCAAATTACGTCGCCGCCTAAAGCGGTCATGGAGCAGGTCGGCAAACAGCTGGCGGTGAGCAAGCCTTCGCCGCTCAACCCGCGGCATAATGCATTTATCGCCGCCGCTACAATAAAGTATTATCTGGCCCAGATGCACGGCGACCTGTTTTTGGGCTTGCTGGCCTATAACATCGGCCCGGCCAATGGCGGCCTTCGCTTTATCATGCAACAGTACGGCGCGACCGATTTCGTGACCATACAGCCTTATTTACAGCAGTTGCCCCGCGATTACCCGATTCGCGTCTTATCCCATGCGCTCGCCTTCAGGCTCTGGCAAACGGAAGGGAAGCTGCCGGTTTATGAAGAAGGCGACAATGCGATGCGCATCCAGCGCATCGGCATACCGGGGTTGCAAGCGGAGCTTTAGCAAGGTCATCACGGGGGATACGGTGTTGGTCGGCAGCATTATTGATGTTGCTTCAATGAGGCCCCGGCATAAGGCCGGGGAATACTAAAGTAAGGGATTTACAAGCGTATGACAAAGCTAAAGGCAGTTCCGCTGAAAAAGAACTCGCCTTGTTCGCCAACCTCTGCGAGGTCGCGCCGAATGTTCTGGAATCGCTGGATATGGCGGATTATGGCGCTCTTCAGGAGGTGTACAGCGGTTTTTTGTCCTCGCGCAAAAAGACATCAGAGTTGGAGGCCTCATCATAGCGAACTGCACCGGCTGGCAGCTTAGCGAGTCGCAGGAACTGACTTGTGAAGAGCCGCTTGAATGGCTCGGATCAGTGAAGGCAGCGAGAGAGCGAAAGCTGATAGCATGACCCCAGCCAGGTAGGGCATGAACAAAACCAGGGCGGCAAAGGGCGCGGCAATAGCCGATGCAACCAGCGCCGCCCATGCCGGCCCGCCACCCTGTATCGTAGCGGCGAAGCAACCGGCAAAGCTGAGCGCAATAATCGCCCGCGGGTGATACGGCCAGTCCATAACGCGATCAAAAATAGATTTAGGCATGAAACCTCCTGTGTGAGCTATGAATATAATCAATAACTGATGTTACGCACAGACGGTATTTCTCCCGTTTGCCGCGCCGAGCACCGGAGCTTTCGGCGGAAATAGCCCGAAGGGGCGCTGCAAGGATGCAGCGCGTTGCCAGAGGGCCATGGATGACCCTT
>JALNYY010000102.1 GCA_023229605.1 Methylobacter sp. | reverse complement strand
CCGGTTTCAGGATTGCGCCAGCGCGCTTGCAGGCGGCGCGCCTGGAAGTCCTTGAAGTTGCTGCACGACGATATTTCCCGGTAGGTATTTTGTCCCGGCAGCCAGACTTCCAGGTCGTAGGTTTTACTTGATGAAAAGCCGGTGTCGCCTGCGCACAGCAACATCCTGCGGTAAGGCAGGTTGAGTTTTTTCAGCACGGCTTCGGCGTGATTGGTTAATTCTTCATGCGCCCTGGCCGAATCTTCGGGTCTGACGATTTGCACAATCTCGACTTTTTCGAACTGGTGCTGGCGGATCATACCTCTTACGTCGCGGCCGTAAGCGCCGGCCTCGCTACGGAAACAGGGACTGTGGCAGACGAATTTAAGCGGCAGGTCCTTGGCGTCGATAATCACGTCCCTGACGATATTGGTGACCGGCACTTCGGCGGTGGGGATCAGGTATAAGGCCGGATCGTCGCTTGCCTTGAACAAGTCGGCTTCAAACTTGGGCAGCTGGCCGGTGCCGCGCAGGCTGTCGGCGTTAACCAGGAAAGGCACGTAAGTTTCGTTGTAACCGTGCTCGGCGGTATGCGTGTCGAGCATCAGCTGGATGATGGCCCGTTGCAAGCGCGCCAGCGGCCCGTTTAACACGACAAATCTTGCGCTGGCGATTTTCGCACCCAGCTCGAAGTCCATGCCTATCTTTGCGCCCAGATCGACATGGTCTTTGGGCTCGAAATCGAAGCCCGGAATTTCGCCCCAGCGGCTGATTTCGAGATTGTCTTCTTCATTCCTGCCGTTCGGCACGGACTCATCAAGCAGGTTGGGAATGCCTTCCATCAACGCGGTCATTTTTGCCTGAATATCGGACAATTCGGTTTCCGCGGCTTTCAGCTCATCGCCCAAATGCTGAACCTGGTCCAACAGCGGCTGCACGTCTTCGCCCTTGGCTTTGGCGATGCCGATGGCTTTCGAGCTGCTGTTGCGTTCGTTCTGCAATTCCTGGGTTTTAACCTGGATGTCCTTGCGCCGGGCTTCCAGCTCGGAGTAATACTCGGGGTTAAAGTCGAATGAACGTCTGTTTAATTGTTCCTTAACAAAATCAAGCTCGGTTCTGAATAAACGGGGATCTAACATGATTGCGTTGTTACCTTTGATAAATAATATATTCCATACAGGAATGTCGAATGTAAAGATGCAAGTTATTGCATCGCTATAAGAATCAATCAGTTAAATCACAATGAACCATTGCCGACCAACTAACTATATGCTTAAAATCGAGTCTGGATTTTAGTATCTGTATGGCTTTTTCGACTTTTTCAGGCTCATCGTAAAACTCTATAATTAACGGCAACTCCAGCGATAACGTTAGCAGGGACGAGGTATGTACCTTGCGGTTTTCACCAAATCCGACAATGCCCCGGACGATAGTGACGCCAAAGATTTTTTCTTCATCACGCAGAATATCCAACGCCTGATTTAACTGGTCATGCCCTTCCAGCGTATAGATTCGGGCAATTGTGACTTCTTTTGCACTCATATCTGCTTACCCGTTAATAAACCCAACCAAATAACTAAAAGACAACTCAAACCATTACCAACAAAAATACCCAGCATTAAATTGGTGTGGGACGTAAACGAATAACCTTGTTCTATCAAAAACAAAATTAAATATAAACCGGATAACGTTAAATAAGTGCCCACCATAATCACCATAATGGCGGCACGATATTCCATGGGGAGCTCTACTTTCTGTAATAAAATAGTCGCGATGATGCCGATTAAAAACGCACCTATCGCATTGACTATCATCAACGCGTAAGGAATGATGCCGCCACTCCAGTGAATCATACCACCCGAATAAAGAAATAAAGACCTTCCGCACAGCAAGCCGACCCATACAGCAAACAGACAGCCCAACACACTGACCGCTATATTTAAAACTGCTTTGGTTAAACTGCCCTGCTCTAACAGATATAACGTTTCTAACGCAAAAGTGGAAAAGGTAGTAAACGCACCAATGAAACCGACCAAGATGGCCGCTCTATACTCCAACGTAATGGTGACACGTTGCATAAACAGGGCTTCGGTAAGCAACCCGATTAAAAACGAACCGATAACATTAACAACCAGGGTGCCATAAGGGAAACTCCGGCCCAGCCACTGATAAAGCCCCGAAGACACTAAAAACCGGATCACTGCACCACATGATCCCCCTAATGCAACAGCGATCAATTGATACATAGACTAAAACTTGATGAAATGCTCGCGGTAATAGCGCAGCTCTTCAATGGATTCGACAATATCGTCCAAAGCCTGATGCGAGGACTGTTTTTTAAAGCCGTCTTTTACGTGGGGCGCCCATCTGGCGGCCAGCTCTTTAACCGTTGAAACATCGATGTTGCGGTAATGAAAATACGCTTCCAGTTTGGGCATGTGGCGATATAAAAAGCGCCTGTCCTGGCCGATGCTGTTGCCGCAGATCGGCGAGGTGTTTTCCGGCACCCACTGTTTTAAAAACTCAATGGTTTGCCGTTCGGCCTCAGCGGCATCAATAGAGGAAACCTTGACGCGCCCGATTAAGCCGGATTGTCCGTGGTGATGCTGATTCCACTCGTCCATTGCCGCCAATGCCGCATCGGACTGATGCACGGCCAGCACCGGACCTTGGGCCAGAATATTCAAATCTTGATCGGTAACAATCGTAGCAATCTCGATAATCAAATCGTTGTCGGGGTTCAACCCGGTCATTTCGAGGTCTATCCAGATAAGATGCGATGGGTCCTGCGCCATTTGTCGATTCCATTGTATATAAGGTGGCGGTTAGTGTAGCATTGGCTAATCTGTACGTCTAACCTTAAACTTTGAAGAATCCGGCTTATGAATAGCTTTACCATCGTCTTTTTAATCGCAGTAACCCTTTCTTTTTCAGTCCAGTTCTGGCTGGCTAAGCGGCACGCCGGTTACGTTGCCAAGCACCGCTCCGCGGTGCCTGAAGCTTTTAAAAACACCGTCTCGCTGGAGGCCCACCAAAAAGCGGCCGACTACACGCTGGAAAAAAGCAAGCTGGGCGATATAGACAGCATCATCGGCGTTATCCTGCTGTTAGCGATGACCCTCGGCGGCGGCATCAATTTCGCTTTCGGATTTTGGGCGTCAACAATCACGAGTCCGCTGCTGGCCGGCTTGGCGGCAGTCGCCAGCGTTTTCCTGGTCATGACGCTGGTTGAAATCCCCACCAGCGTCTACCAGACTTTTGTGATTGAAGAAAAATACGGTTTCAACAAAAGCACCCCGCAACAGTTCATCAAGGACCAACTGCTGCAACTGGTTTTGGTCACCGCTATCGGCATGCCGCTGCTGGCTTTAATCCTGTGGGTCATGGACAGCATCGGTACGCTGTGGTGGCTGTGGGCCTGGGGCATACTGATGGGTTTTGCGTTGCTGATGAGCTGGCTTTTCCCTACCGTGATTGCCCCGCTATTCAACAACTTCACCCCGATGGAGGAAGGCTCGTTAAAAGAGCGTATTCAGGATTTGCTTGCCCGTTGCGGCTTTAGCAGCCAGGGCATCTTCATCATGGACGGCTCCAAGCGCTCGGGACACGGCAACGCTTACTTCACCGGCCTGGGCAACAACAAGCGCATCGTATTTTTCGACACCTTAATCAACTCATTGGAGGATGAAGAACTGGAAGCGATATTGGCCCACGAATTGGGACATTTCAAGTGCAAGCACACGATCAAGATGCTGGTCGCCAATGCCGTTATGACCTTGATCAGCTTTGCGGTTTTAGGTTGGCTGATCGACCAGCCATGGTTCTACAACGGACTGGGCGTGGAGCAGCCTTCACATGCCGCGGCCCTTTTGCTGTTCATGCTGGTGTCATCGTCGTTTACTTTTTTCATGCAGCCTGTCACCGCTTATTTTCAACGCAAATTCGAATTTGAAGCGGACGATTTCGCATCCAACCATGCCAAAGCCGAAAAACTGGTCAGCGCCCTGGTCAAGCTGTTTGAAGAAAACGCCAGCACCTTGACGCCGGACCCGTTGTATTCCGCCTTCCATTACAGCCACCCGCCCGCGGCTATCCGTATCGCCAATTTAGAATCCAAAATACGCCCCGCGTGATGGCCGAGTTAATAGAAGGACTGGTCATATCCCATTTAGGCCAGGGCATTGCCGTTGAACACGGCGACAAGATTGTGCTGTGCCAAACCCTGCGGCGGCTTGAAACCGTCGCAGTCGGCGACCGGGTTTTATGGTCGCAATCCTCGCCCGATCAAGGCCGCATAGAACAAATCCTGCCCCGGCGCTCACTGTTGATGCGCCCGTCCAGAAACGGCAAGACCCGCCCGGTTGCCGCCAATATCGACACCGTCTTTGTCGTCTTTGCGGTAGAGCCTTATTGCGATTTTTTGCTGATCGACCAGTATCTGGCCATTTGCGAAAACCGCAATATCGATGCGGCGCTGGTGCTGAATAAAACCGACCTTGCGCAATCGGCAAGTATCGAACAGGAATTGCTGGATTACACCAATCTGGGCTACGCACTGTACCGGGTCAGCGCAACCGCGACTTCGGGCCTGGATGAACTGAAGCGCGCCCTGAAAGATCAGGTCAGCATTTTGGCAGGACAATCCGGCGTCGGTAAATCATCGCTGACCAATGCGATCATTCCCGATAAGGACCTGAAAACCAACACCATCTCGGCAACCACCAAGCACGGTCGGCATACCACCACGGCCGCGACGCTGTACCATATGGACCAAGGCGGGGACTTGATCGACAGCCCGGGGGTTGCCATTTTCGGCCTGGCAGGGCTGTCCGAACAACAATTGGCTTACGGCTACCGCGAGTTTCAGCCGCTGCTTGATAAATGCCAATTTAAGAACTGCCGCCATCTGGTTGATAAGGGTTGCGCAGTGCGCGCGGCGGCGGAAAACGACGATATATCAATCACGCGGTATCAGCGCTTTTTAAAACTTAGAGAGAAAATGCCTACGCCGCACCCCTAATTGTGAATTGGAAACCTGCTTCAATCCGCCATAATAAAAACGATTACCTGTGGCGAAAAAAGTCATATCTGCTTACAATACACGGTTTTTTTAGTCTTTTCGGCAACCTTTTTAAGTACAGATAAAGCCATTTCTTATCTGGCCTGCAAGAACAAACGAACCAATCAAACACGAGAACTATGGAACAACACAATCTTACCCTAGGCATCCCCGGCTTTAACTACCCCGATTTATATGATTCTGCGCGTCTGAAAGATTTGCTGGATGTGTTTGATGCGTCGGTTGAACGCCATGATTCGGAACTGCATAGCGAATTTAAGGCTTATCGCCAGAATCAGGGCGAAGGGTTAGCGCCAGAGGCTGTTTCCGACCTGCTGGTGCGCATGGGACCTTATGTCGGTCAGTTCGTCGCCAAACTTTTTAATGTTTCCGAGCAACATCAGGCGCAAGGCGCCAAAATCAAGGATGAAATCGACACTATTTTTACTTTTAAAAATGAAGTGGTCGATAAGCTGGCGTTCTTCTTTAAAGGCCAGGATGCCTGCGACTGGGCCATCCCAGACATCCTGAACCGATTTGATTTGCTGATTGATGCGGGGTTTCCGGAAGCCAACCAGGATAATGACCCCGAACACCGCGTAGCAAGGGTCGGCGCAGCTATAGGCCTGCTGTACAGCCATTACAAGCTGATTGCCAAAGGCAAAGACAGCGATTACGAAAATGCCGACTTAGTCGTAGGGGCCTTGCGCGCCAAGCTCGCAGCGCATGAAGAAGCCGCAAGCGAATTTAACGACGTCATCAGCCAGCAAGACCCCGCTGAATTTATCAACGGCCTGATGGATGTCGTACTGCGCTGGAGCTTTGTGGCCCAGCAGGATAACGATGTGGTTGCGAGCTGGCCGAGTTTCAAGCTTCCGCAAAAACGCGACTTCGACTATTTGGTCGAGCATGAACTGGTCGATCGCGGCGAATTCAAGGCGTGGATGGGCGAGCAGGAACACCGTCGCCGCCGGGACGGTTTCAAACTGACCGACCCGCGTTACAACCAACGCCAAGTGCTGTCCGAAGTCAACCACTGCATATACTGCCATGAGCGCGACACCGATTCCTGCT
The DNA here is from genome assembly GCA_023229605.1 of Methylobacter sp. Taxonomy (GTDB): domain Bacteria; phylum Pseudomonadota; class Gammaproteobacteria; order Methylococcales; family Methylomonadaceae; genus Methylobacter_A. Next base: position 9,839 of record JALNYY010000102.1, on the reverse strand, counting down.
CCAAAGGCATGCGCAACAAGAAAACCGAAACATTCAAGGTCGATCCGTTAGGCGTGACCACCATCGGCTGCCCGCTGGATGAAAAAATCTCGGAAATGCATCTGGTCAAACGCCAAGGCGATAATATCGGCGCGTTAGCGATCATTGTCATCGACAATCCGATGTGCCCCGGCACCGGGCACCGTATCTGCAACGAGTGCATGAAGGGGTGTATCTACCAAAAAACCGATCCGGTCGATATTCCGCAAATCGAGACCAATGTGCTGACCGATGTATTGTTCATGCCCTACGGCTTTGAAATATACAGCCTGCTGACCCGCTGGAACCCATTAAACGTCAAGCGCCCGTACATGCTGCCTTACAACGGCAAAAACGCGCTGGTGGTCGGCCTCGGCCCCGCCGGTTACACAATGAGCCATTATTTGCTGAACGAAGGCTTCGGCGTCGCCGGCATCGACGGCCTGAAACTGGAACCGCTGCCTGTCGAGCTGACCGGCGACAGCCAAAACCTGCCCGCGCCGATTGAGAACTTCCAAGACCTGTACGAAGATTTGGACAAACGCATCCTGGCCGGTTTTGGCGGCGTGGCCGAATACGGCATTACCGTGCGCTGGGACAAGAACTTCCTGAAAGTCATTTATCTGACCCTGCAAAGGCGCGCAGCGTTTCGCGCTTACGGCGGCGTGCGTTTCGGCGGCACGTTGACCATTGAAGACGCATGGAAAATGGGCTTCGACCATATATGTATCGCTTCCGGCGCAGGTAAGCCGACGGTTATCGGCCTGAAAAACAACCTGATGCGCGGCATCCGCAAAGCCTCGGATTTTCTGATGGCGTTGCAGTTGACCGGCGCCGCCAAGGCTTCTTCATTGGCCAACTTGCAGGTGCGCTTGCCCGCCGGCGTGATCGGCGGCGGCTTGACCGCCATGGACACCGCAACCGAATTAATGGCCTATTATCCGGTGCAGGTCGAAAAAATCCTGCACCGCTATGAAACGCTGGTTGAGGCCTATGGCGAGCAAAAAGTGCGCAGCCGTTACGATCAGGAAGAAACCATCATCCTTGATGAATTCCTGGGGCACGGCAAAGCCATCGTCGCCGAACGCCAACGCGCCGATGCGGCCGGCGAACAACCCGACTTCCAGCCGCTGGTGGAAGCATGGGGAGGCGTAACGCTGTTTTATCGAAAAGGCATTTATGATGCGCCTGCGTACCGTCAAAACCACGAAGAAATCGCCAAAGCCTTGGAAGAAGGCATCGCCCTGGCCGAAGGCATGAGCCCGCTCGGCGCCGAGGCTGACGAATACGGGCATTTGAACGCTGTGGAGTTTGAAAAACTGGTGCTGGAAGACGGCCGCTGGAACAACTCCGGGCAGAATGTCACCGTGCCGCTCCGCAGTCTATACGTTGCCGCAGGCACCTCGCCGAACACCATTTATCAAAGCGAATATCCGGATACATTCGTCATGGACAAATGGTTCTTCCAACGCTATCAGCCTGAATGGAACAATGATTCGGTAGAATTGGTGCCGATGCACGATGACGCACTGCCCAAACTGGGCAAGCCTGCGCCGCTGACTTCCTATCAAAAAGACGGCAAATTCATCAGCTTCTACGGCGACAACCACCCCGTTTATGCAGGCAACGTGGTTAAAGCCATGGCCAGCGCCAAAAACGGCTACCCTTATGTGGTCAAACTGTTTGAACAGGAATTGGCAAAATTAAATCCTGCAGGGCAACCGGAACGCGACGCGGCGTTGAAAGCCTTGTTCGCAGGTTTGGACGCGGCGTTTAAAGCCACTATCGTCGCGATCAACCGCTTGACGCCTACGATTATCGAAGTCGTGGTCAAAGCGCCGATGGCGGCGGAAAAATTCCATCCTGGACAATTTTACCGTGTGCAAAACTACGAAGCCTTCGCACCCGTCGTTGAAGGCACGGTGCTGGCTGCCGAAGGTTTGGCTTTGACCGGCGCGGAAGTTGACAAGGAAAACGGCACGGTTTCGTTGATTGCGCTGGAAATGGGTTCGTCCTCCCGGCTGTGCGCAACCTGGAAAGTCGGCGACCCGCTGGTACTGATGGGCGTGACCGGCACGCCGACCGAGATTCCGACCGGCCAAACCGTGTTGTTGCTTGGCGGCGGCCTGGGCAATGCGGTGTTGTTCTCGATCGGCAAGGCGTTAAGGGCGGCAGGCAACAAGGTGGTTTATTTCGCCGGCTACAAATACGCGCAAGACCGCTTTAAAGTCGAGGATGTCGAAGCCGCCGCCGATATTATCATCTGGTCGGTCGATAAAGGCGAAGGCGTTACCGCGATCACCCCGACTCGCCCGCAGGACAAGACTTTTGTCGGCAACATCCTGGAATGCATGCTGGCTTATGCTCAAGGCGACCTGGGCGAGCAGCCGATTTCACTGGCGGATGTCGATGAGCTGATCGTGATCGGTTCCGACCGCATGATGGCGGCGGTGAAAAGCGCCCGCTTCGATGTGTTGAAACCATACCTGAACAAGGCGCACCACGCGATCGGCTCGATCAACTCGCCGATGCAATGCATGATGAAAGGCATTTGCGCCCAGTGCATGTGCAAGCATGTCGATCCCGAAACCGGCAAGGAAGAGTTCGTGTATTCCTGCTACAACCAGGACCAGGATTTGGACAAGGTCGATTTCCCGCATCTGAATGCCCGGCTGCGGCAAAATACCGTGCAGGAAAAACTTTCTAACCTTTGGTTGGATTATTTGCTGGAAAAACAAAAGCAAGATTAGAAGCCATATCAAAGCAATACCCAAAACCGGACGGGTAAATTATCCCGTCCATCGGGCTTCCCTCATGGTTCAAAAATTAAGTCGATTCAAAACATTGGGACGTGGTTATAAACTTCGTCCCTCGCTGAGCCCAATGGCACGCCCAGCGTTCATGCATTATAGCTCTACCCGCAAATAAGCCTGGAAAAGCAGGTAAAAATAGTCTTCACAGCCTGTTAAACGCTGTAACATAAGCGTTTCTCAGCAAGTCACTCCTAAAATGAGGTGTTTCATGTCCGCCGTACTGACACAAACTCACTACACCGCCGAAGAATATTTAACGCTGGAACGTAGCGCGCCATGCAAAAACGAATTCCACGACGGTCAAATCTATGCGATGACCGGCGCAAGCCGGAAGCACAACCTGATAACGTTTAATATTGCACGAGAATTAGGCACACAACTCAAAAAACGTCCCTGCGAAGCCTACGGTAGCGATATGCGCGTCAAGGCAGCCGAAGCGCGCAGCTACCATTACCCGGACATTGTTGTTGCATGCGGTACACCGCAATTTGAGGACACACATGTCGATACCTTGCTCAACCCTACGCTACTGCTTGAAGTGCTGTCACCTTCGACCGAGGCTTACGATCGGGGCGGCAAGTTCGCCCATTATCGTAAAATCCCCACACTATGCGAATACCTGTTGGTGACGCAAGACCAGCCGAGTATCGAACGCTATCGGCGGCAAGACGACGTTTGGATATTAACCGAAGCCGTGGGGCTTGATGCTGCTATGCCGCTGGAAAGCATAGATTGCGTACTCAGCCTGCGCGAGGTTTATGACAAAGTTCTGGATGCTGATTGGGAAGCGGAAGTCTCGTAGGGTATGTGCCGCGTACCTTTCGATGCCCAATGGTATGCACAGTGTACCCTACTTGGCTTTCGAATCTGGCGATATGATGTTGGCCGATGCATTTTATGGCACTTATTTTCTCTTGTCGGAACTCCAGTCGCGGAAGGAGCGAAGCAAGGGACGAAGTGAGAAAATATGGGCACCCGAAAAAGCTTAAGTAAGTGCCATTCAGCACTGACACCTGCAATCCAATGCGACTGAAATTAACGGCGTGGTGAAACTACGCACATTTAATGATATTATGGGCTTTTGACGCTTAATCATCGTATTAATGCAGATACGTGTTTTCTACTTAGAAACTAAAACTCTGTATCTGTAAATAATTACAATACATCCAAATATCCAAACAAAAAACGCAAGCAATTCATCTCTGCCACGGATATGATTATCCGCACAACCCCGCAAGGCCTTAATTAAGATGCAAGACAGCAATCCCGGCACTTCCAAGACGTTAACCCTTGAAGGAATCCGCCTGCACTATCGCGAGGTTGGTGCAGGCGCGCCAGTTCTATTACTCCACGGATGGGGCAGTAGTGCCGACAGCTTCAAGCACTTGGAAAAACACCTTGCTCCTAACTTTCGCGTCTTATCGCTTGACCTGCCGGGATTTGGCGCCAGCGAACCGCCATTGGCTGCATGGGCATTAACTGACTACGTTGAATTGGTCAAAGGTTTTATGAACAAGCTTGATCTTGTTAATCCTGCCGTTGTCGGACATTCGTTCGGTGGCCGCATCGCAATTTGCCTGGGAGCGCAAGGGCTGTTGTCTAAACTGATACTTGTCAGCAGTGCTGGAGTGCGTCCTCGCCGTAAACCCCAGTACTACATTAAAGTGTATTCCTATAAAATCGCCAAGTACCTGTTGAACTTTGCTCCTCGTAAGCTGCGCGCGGTACTGCTTGAAAAACTGCAACGGCGATTCGGGTCTAGCGATTATCGCAATGCTTCCCCCATTTTGCGAAAAACCTTGGTAAACGTTGTAAATGAAGACTTAAGCGGGTTATTACCTGATATTAAAGTTCCAACCTTATTAATTTGGGGAGAGAACGATTCCGATACCCCGCTTTACCAAGCAAAAATCATGGAACAGAAAATACCCGATGCCGGACTTGTCGTATTAAGAAATGCCGGTCATTATTCTTTTCTCGACAAACCAAGGGATTTTAATCTCATCGCAGATCATTTCCTACGCAACTAATCGGGCACTCATGTCTATCTATCACTTTTTATTGGCCGTTGTTTGTTATGTTATCGGTACCGCTCCTAGTGTTCTTTACGATGTCCACATGCTGCAACTCAATAGCTACCGAACCGAACGTTATCTTAGATGGATTCGCCAGGAACCCCTCCGGGCCGTTCATTTAGGCCCTGTATTGGCGCTTGCCACATTGATATTGTGGCCGGTCGTTTCTCCGGGAACTATGGCAATTCTTTGGTCAGCCGCTTTTGTCTTATTGTTTGCTACCCGCAATAAAGCGCCGCAGAAAAAAAAGCTGGTTGTAACAAGCCGCGTGGTTCGGTTGATAACCTCCCATGTGCTGGTGTTTACTGGTTTTACGGTTGCAGGCTGGCTTCTTTCCGGCGCACAAGGCTATTCTCAGGATTTTGGCTTATTGTTGGTGTTGTCAATACTTGGCATCGCTATGCCCTTGTTACTGTGCTTGAGCAATACGCTGATACTGCCTGTAGAAAAAGCCGTTGTGCGTTATTACTATAATGACGCCAACCGGATATTGTCGCGCCACCAAGACTTGGTGCGTATAGGCATTACTGGGAGTTACGGAAAAACGTCGACTAAATTCATTTTGCAACAATGCTTGTCTGCCCGATATAACACCCTGGCTACCCCTGAAAGCTATAACACAACCTTGGGCGTTATCCGCGTGATCCGCACTTTATTGCGTCCGATTCACGAGTATTTCATCGTAGAAATGGGCGCACGGCAAAAAGGCGATATTAGGGAAATCTGTGACTTGGCTCACCCCAAGATCGGCATCATTACCGCCATCGGGGAGCAACATTTAGAAACCTTTCGGGATATTGCCACTATCGCCAAAACCAAGTTGGAGCTATTCGAAGCACTCAGTGCTGACGGCATCGCGTTCTATAATGCGGACGATAAGATGCTTAAAGAAACCGCCAAGCCCACAGGCCCACGCTATGTCACCTATGGCATTGATGCCGCTGAATCAAATTACCGTGCGAACGATCTTATCAGCAGCACCAAAGGAACTGAATTTTCAGTCTTAACGCCTGATGGCGAAAGCATCCGCTTTCACACCCGATTGCTCGGCAGGCTTAACGTATACAACATCCTAGCAGCCATATCGGTGAGCGTGGAATTGGGCATTCCATTAACTGAACTAGTGCCGGTTGTGGCAAGCTTAAAACCCGCCCCGCATCGGCTTGAGGTAAAGCAAACCGCTGGCGGGTTCACCATTTTGGACAATGCATTCAGTTCCAACCCGCAAGGCGCCAAAGCCTCACTGGAGGTTTTAGCGGCGCTTGATGGTGCGAGGAAGATTATGATCACCCCCGGCATGGTGGAACTGGGCAGCCGTGAATACGAATTGAACAAAATATTCGGTACGCAGGCGGCCAGCGTTTGCGACCATATCATTCTGGTAGGTGCAAAACGCGCAATCCCGATACGCGAAGGGCTGCTGGAAGCAGGATATGCCGAAGACAAAATCTATATCGCCGCCGATTTAAAGGACGGACAAAAACACCTCGATACTATGCTCCAGGCTGGCGACGTACTGCTTTACGAAAACGACCTTCCAGATAACTATAACGAAGTAAAGGCTTAAACATGAAAACCCATATTGGCGTAATTTTTGGTGGGCGTTCCGTTGAACACGAAGTTTCCGTTATCTCGGCGCTGCAAGTTATCCATGCCGTCGACACGGAGCGTTTTGAAGTAGTGCCTATTTACATTACCAAAGAAGGCGATTGGTATAGCGGGGAAGCACTGATGACGCTGGAAAACTACAAGGATGTTGAAACGCTAAAAAAACGTTGCAGCCGCGTCGTCCCCACTGCCGAAGGCGGCCGTCTTTTGCTGCTGCGCAATCCGCCTGCCCGTTTCGGCAAAAATATCATCGCCGAAGTTGACGTGGTTTTTCCGGTCACGCACGGCACTTACGGCGAAGATGGCTGCCTGCAAGGCTTATTGGAAATGCTGGATGTGCCCTACGTCGGCTGCGATGTCACCGCTTCTGCGTTGGGCATGGATAAAATCCGCTTTAAGGAAATCGGCAAGGCGCGAGCGCTGCCCATGGTGGAATACATCTGGTTTTTCTCAAAATCCTGGCACACCGACCCTAAGCCGGTCCGCCAGCAAGTTTGCGATAAAATCGGTTACCCGTTAATCGTCAAGCCGGCCAATTTGGGTTCCAGCATCGGCGTTGCCGTGGTAACCGCCGAGGATGCCCTGGATGAAGCTGTCGCCCTGGCTGCGAGCTTCGCCGACCGGGTGATCGTTGAAAAACTGGTGCCTAATGTCTTGGAAATCAATTGCGCGGTGATCGGTGACCAAGATGAAACCACCGCATCCGTATGCGAAGAACCTTTGCACAGCTCCGAATTCCTTTCTTATGCTGAAAAATATCAAACGAAAGGGGGCAGCACCAAAGGCATGGAATCAGTTAAGCGCAGAATTCCCGCCGATATTAGCCAGGAACGGGCACAGACGATTCAGGACTTGGCCTGCAAGACTTTTTCAGCTATCGGGGCCAACGGCGTCGCCCGCATCGACTTCCTTATCAACCGCGATTCTGAGGAGATTTTTGTAAATGAGATTAATACCATACCAGGCTCCATGGCCTTTTATCTGTGGACGCCCTCAAATCTGGAGTTTGCTGAGTTAATCGCCAAATTAGTCAAATTAGCGTTGAAACGCTCACGGGAACGATCCACGCTGTTGCGCGCCAATCCGGTTAATATTCTTGCCTTGTCGTCTAAAGGAGCGGGTTCCAAGTTGTGAGCGGCAATCAAATTCAAGGCGATATTTTTCAGAAATATACAACAAACCCGATCCCTCCGGCTCGCTCCATGAATGGTTGGCAGGCCGTGCCAATAAGTAAAAATGGTGAACCTCTTGCAGATGTCACTAGCTTTGATCCGAACAAAATCATTGCTATCCCCAAATACTACGAATGGCAAATACCAGGCAGCTTGCCAATTTGCTATGTACGGGAATCCGTTGGACTACGCTTGGCACTGGCTGCGAACCACCTTCCCGATGGCTGGAAGCTGGTTATTTTCGACGCTTGGAGACCAATTGAAGTCCAAGCTTTCCTTTATCATAAGTTTGTAGAAGATTTACGCAGAAAACATCCTGATTGGACAGCTCAAGAGCTTCTTAATCATGCGCAAACTTATGTCTCTCTGCCAAGCACGGAGCTAAGCCATCCTTCACCGCACCTTACGGGCGGTGCCGTTGATTTATCCATTAGTGATGACAAAGGAGCGTTGCTTGATATGGGTACGGAATTCGATGAATTTATAGATGAAGCTTGTACATGCTATTTTGAAAAAATAACAAATGCACCTGTTTCTAAAGCCCGGATAAAACAACGGGACAATCGGCGGTTTCTTTATAATTTACTCACGAATCAAGGCTTTACCAATTATACTGATGAGTGGTGGCATTTTGATTACGGGAATCAGTTTTGGGCGCTCCAAATGAATGAACATGCTAAATATTCTGTCGTCAAGCCAGAATAGAGACTTATGCAAATGAGGTGTTGATGTGAATAAAAAAGACGAGAAATCAATTTGGACGCAATTATTTGACAAAGAACATTGGATTTTGAAATTAAATGTTGTGATCTGGGCTCTTATTTTTTTATTTGCTTACGGGATTATTTTTGCAGTTCGATACTATGGGGTCATAAATCCGAAAGTCTTTCAAATTACGGGCGACTTACTGAGTACATTTACAGCACTTTTTACCACAGCAGTTGCAGTGGCGTGGTTGAGTATTACGATAGAAAAGGAAACTAGGAAGACCTTTATAAAGCAAATGGAGAATAGTATAGCGGAAGCACTACTTTTAAATGAAGACATAATTAAAGATATGCCTTCAGAAAAAAAGAAGAAAGCTATAAGTCACATTATTCATGATTTAATTGGCAACAATAGTCAACATATAGTTGATTTTATTAATGTTAATATTGATAAGGCCGTTTTGGGTTGGAGAAGTGATTTTGTATATAGGACGAAGTTGGAAAAATGCCTTGATATTGCACAACCAGCTCTCAATTATAGATTAAGCCAGGAGATTAGCTATACTCAAAATTACTCGTCACAACCTACAGAACCGCGCGAAATAAGAATTGGATTTGCTTTAAAAGATGAAGCATTAGATAAATGGCTTAAGCAAGACGGTGTTTGGTTTTTTCGGGAAATCATACACGATAGGTTTGAAGGAACGGATAAACAGTCCGCAATGGATTTTATTGAGAACATTTTAAAGTTTGAATTTTATACTGGAGTGGATGAAGATAACGAAAAAACGGTAACAATTTCTGATGCAAACATTAAGTTACATTTCGATGAAAAAGAAAACAAAATTGAAGGCATCGAAATAAATTATCCTCTTTCTAAAGATGCCGATAAATTTTTTGCTAGAATTTGTTTTTTGAATAACCGCAAAGACAGGAATTTTTTGGTTACTCTGCCTACACTTACAAAAAAAGCAACCATCGAACTTGGTTATGATGACAAAGAATTCACTGTGTATGGATATGATTTCTTTACTCATAATAGTAATAGCAACATCACAAAGTCCAACCGTAATGGAACCTGTAGGTTTGAAATTAAAGATACCCAATGGCTGTTTCCCGTAAGTGGAATCATGTTCGTATGGGAAGAAACAACTCCATTTAAAGAGGTAAGTCAATGACCAAGACAACAGAAAAAACTCTATATTTGTTCCGTGTGTGCCGAAAATATGGTTAAACGCATTTACCTATACTCCTCACAAATCAAAATTTGGTTTAGAAGTAGCCAATAAAGCCATGATTTATTTATAATCAAGCAATGACAAATCGTTACCACCTAACTCAAGCCGAACTCGACGAGCTGGAATATGAGCATCGCCATACCAGCGACAAGCGCTATGCGGATCGACTCAAAGCCGTGTATTTGCTAGGTAGTGGCTGGCAAGTCAG
>JALNYY010000263.1 GCA_023229605.1 Methylobacter sp. | reverse complement strand
AACCGCCTTCGGCGTTTTCAACCGGAAAATATTTCTGGTTGGTCTGCATCGTGGTGATCAGCACTTCAGGCGGCAGCTCCAGATAGCGCGGGTCGAAAGTCCCGGTAATCGGTACCGGCCATTCGTTCAGGGCCGCAATCTCTTCGAGCAAATCGTCTTCGATGTGGGCAATGCCGTGTACTGCGGCGGCGGCTTTCTGCGCCGCGTCGCGGATGATGGTTTTTCTTTGCTCAAAGTCGGCAATGACATGGCCTTGTTTGTATAAGGCATCGGCGTAGTCTTCCGGTTTGGTCAGGGTGATTTTTTGCGGCGCATGGAAACGGTGGCCTTGCGTAGCCGCGCCGGTTTTGAGGCCCAGAATTTCGGTGTCGATGACGTTGTCACCGAAAAGCAGAACAGCCCAGTGGACGGGTCTGACAAACTCGGTAGTGAAGCTGCCCCAGCGCATGCGTTTGGCAATCGGTAGTCCGGCGATGCTTGACCGGACGATGTCGGGGATCAGGTTTTCAGTCGCTTGGCCTTTGACGGCTTGGGTAAAGCTGAGCCATTCGCCTTTGTCGGTTTTCAAACGTTCCAGTTGATCGAAACTGGTGCCGCAGCTGGCCGCGAAACCCAATGCCGCTTTACTGGGCGAGCCGTCCGGCGCAAATGCCGCTTGCAGAGCAGGGCCGCGCTTTTCGACGGTTTTATCCGGTTGCGCGCTAGCCAGGTTTTCGATAAAAACGGCCAGACGCCTGGGGGTGGCGTAAGCCTTGCTGCCGGTAAAGGTTAACTCGGCCGCATTAAGCCCCTGAATGATGTTATTCAATAAGGCGTTGCTTAGCTTAAGCAATGTTTTTGGCGGCAATTCTTCAGAGCCTAGTTCGAAAAGTAAATTCTGTTTTTCTATCACGGTAATCTCTTTAATTTTTAAGACGTTTTAGCTCGTTGCAGGCGTGATGCAACGATGACGGGGCATTTTGAGGCAAGCCATTAATGCAGATTTCATTTTTTAATTTTTTAGCAAATTCTGTGGGTTTGGAGCCTTTATATTGGCTCTTGTAATCAGTAATCCTGCCTTGATGATCTTTAGCTTCGACATCAAAGTCAGCTGTATCAATATAATAAAACCATGACTCAATATTACGGACAGGCGAAAATATTAAAATAGTTTCATTCGGTAAAGGCATGTATTTTTGATATAAATTCTTAGCGCTATCTTTAGTATCATCATCAATGATAACCACCAAAATATAACCCAGATGATTCACTTTGCTATGAAATGCTTTAATTTCTTTCTCATAATTATCTTTTACAAATTCTGCTCCAGAACCTACGCTACGGCCTCTTGGGTTATATTTTCCAATTATTTTTCTATTGTTAAAACCCAGTAATTCAAAATATTTTTTAGCAAAATGATAATGAACGGTATCCTCGCACAAGATAAATACTTGTGCTTTATTGTTCATAAATCCAGCCTCTGTCTATTAATTCTGCGATAGAAAGTCCGCTTTCATCTTCAGGGCTAATTTTTTGTATTCTGGTTAAATTATTTTCACGGCTAAACCAATAACCGGAATCACTTGCCAATAAGTTGATGATTTTAGGGTGGTGTGAAATTAACAACGCTTGCAAACCCCTTTCAGCGCATTGATCGTAGAGCGTGTCAAACCAGGGTTGAATTTCCGGCAGAGCCAAGAAATTTTCAGGTTCGTCAATGCAAATAAGTGAATTTTCGGGCGCGCAGTAAACTAAAGCATAAAGGGCAATTAATACTTTTTGACCTTCTGAGAGTTCGTTAAAGTAATAACTGATGATTTCTTTTTTGTTGGCTTTATTTTCAAAGTCTACTTGTAATACTTTGGCTTGTCCGGCCTGTTCAATTCTAAAATAATCAAAACCTGGAAGAATATCGCGCATCGCTTTTTCAAAGGTTGATACGCCTTTTCTATTCTTTTCGTTAAGATGAGCAAACCATTCAGTATAATTTGAGAAATCTGCTTTTATCTCTGCATTAGCCTTATTTATTGTAGAAGCCATTTCATAAGGGTTAACGCGCACTACAAATAAGGTATATAGATATTGTAAAAAATCTTCTGCTGTAAATGTACAATAACGATTTATACTAGAACGAGAATCATCAAAGGCGATTTGCTCATCTTTTTTAGATAAGGTTATTTTATCCTTAGATTCAATTATTCTTTCATTGTCACGGTATAGATATTCTTTTTTAATACCCATACTAGTAAAAAAGCTACCTAAATGTATTACTAATAAATATCTATAAATAGAGCCCTCAGTTTCAATATCCAATTCAAAATGTATGTCCCAATTATCTTCTTCATTCAACCAACGAGGACTATCACTTTCATTAAATACATTTTCAACCTTTTCTTCGCCAATAATCACTCTGCGTAATTTAGTTAAGACTTCAAAAATGGTTGATTTACCCGAACCATTCGTCCCCAAAAAAAGACTAATATCCTTGTCAAAGTTAATTTCAAAATTAACTAAGCATTTATAGTTGTGAACATAAAGTCTTTTTAACATTGCAGTTAGACAGTTTGATTGCTCTGACACATAGGAAATCCCAGGGATTCCCGGCGTTGGTAATAGGCTTCAGCAACCGATTTCGCCAAGTTCCTGACTCGTAACAGATAGCGTTGGCGCTCGGTAACCGAAATAGCATGACGCGCATCCAGCAGGTTAAATGCATGCGAAGCTTTCAACACCATCTCATAAGCCGGTAACGGCAAATTCAGGTCAATCAGCTTGGTGCATTCCCGCTCATAAGTCTCGAAGCACTGAAACATGAACTCAACATTGGCATGTTCAAAGTTGTAAGCGGACATTTCGACTTCGTTTTGATGGAACACGTCGCCGTAAGTGACCGTGCCGAATGGGCCTTTGGTCCAGACCAGGTCGTAAACGCTTTTAACGCCCTGCAGGTACATCGCACTGCGTTCCAG
>JALNYY010000262.1 GCA_023229605.1 Methylobacter sp. | reverse complement strand
CGAGTTCGGCCAATGTCTGGGCGCGATCGGTGCCGTTGCCGCGTCCATTGCGCAAACGGCAGAACGGCAGTGCCCGGCGTTGGTTGATGAAGCCGATCATATCAGCCGGATTAGCCAGCATATGATGGACAGTGTGCGTGGACTGCTTGGGCGTTTGCGGCCCGCGGAACTCGACGAGCTGGGCCTCGCCGCCAGCCTGAACAGTCTGGTGGCGGGATGGAATTCACGCAGCCGCGGTAAACCCCGTTATCAGCTGGACATAACCGGCGATTGCGGATCGCTGCCGGAGCCGCTGGCGGTCACGCTGTTTCGGATTATTCAGGAATGCCTGACCAATATTGCCAAACATTCGGAGGCGACCAGCGCAAGCTTGGCACTCACGGTAACCGCCGATGCCGTTGCCTTGACCGTCAAAGACGACGGCATCGCCACCGAACTGCCATTTGCGGACAGTTCCGGCATAGGCCTGCTCGGCATCCGCGAACGGGTCATTGCGCGGCATGGGCGGCTGGCATTGGCAATCGCCGAACCTCACGGCCTGATTGTTGAAGCATGGCTGCCAATTGAGGCGCATGCATGACCCCTATGGCAACGATCAGAATTTTGCTGGTTGACGATCACGCCATCGTCCGCGAAGGTTACCGCGCGCTGCTGGCAAAGCAGCCGGGCTTGCAGGTGGTCGCGGAAGCGGCAGACGGTATTCAGGCCTGCCAGCGTTTTAAGGAATGCAGTCCCAATATAGTGGTTACGGACCTTTCTTTGCCCGGAATGAGCGGCCTGGAACTCATTTCCCGCATCAAGCAACGCGATACGGGTGCGAAAATTCTGGCATTCAGCATGCATCAAAATCCGAGTTTTGCAGTGCAGGCCAGCCGCGCCGGTGCTCTAGGGTACGTGACCAAAAGCAGTACGCCGGAAGTTTTGCTGCGCGCGATCCATGATGTTGGTGCAGGCCGCCACTTCCTGAGCGCCGACATCGCCCAGGCGCTGGCGCTGGAAAAGCTTGGCAGCGAGCGTATTGCGTTGGAAACATTGACGGTGCGGGAATTCGAGATCCTGCGGTTGCTGGTCGAGGCGCGAACAGCGGAGGAGATCGCGCAAACCCTCAACATCAGCCCGAAAACCGTCTGCAATTGCCATTACCTGATCAAGCGCAAACTCGGCGTTGCTGGAGACATAGAGCTAACGCGCTTGGCGATCAGGTTAAATGTGATTAGTCTTTTGGAGTTGTAGGCTTTTTTAGTAACTGCCGGTATTTTAAAAATCGTAGGGCAGGATGGGTGGAGGCTATAAGTCAGTTTAATCATCAACTGTTAGGCCTGTTTTAATCACAGGTGTAGAATGCATAAACACTTTCATCTTTGGAGACATCATGAATTTTCATATTGAATATGAGCGTGAAGACGATGGACGCTGGTTGGCAGAGGTTCCCGAAATTCCCGGCGTGTTAACTTATGGCGCTACTGCTGACGAGGCAATGGCCAAAGCCGAAATACTAGCCCTACGCGCACTGGCCGAGCGCATCGAAACAGGGGAAAACCGTCCCATGCCAATCAACATTGAACTTGTTGCAGCATGAGTCAATGGCCTTCGGCAAAGGCCAAACGCGTTCTTGTCGCGCTGCTTAGCATCGGTTGGGAAATCAAGCGTCAATCAGGGTCGCATCACACCTTAGCTCGAACCGGCTGGCCCGATTTCGTATTCGCTTTCCATAATAGCGAAGAAATCGGCCCTCGTATGCTGGCTCGTATTTCCAAACATACCGGGTTAAAACCCAGCGACTTGTAGGCCGGACAAACGGTAGCATGCCGGGCGTTCCAGTTTGTCGAGCTGTTGTGCCGGAAACGCCTATTTTCGCTTTCGTTCAAACAGGCTTATTCCGGCCTACAGGACTGATTCACGAACATCTTAACGCGGCCCAACGGGTGCGTTTTTTGCGCTGTTTACGTCAGCAACAAGCGGAAAGTTACTGGCGGCAATGGCGAAAACAGGCGTTACACGCGGGGCAACTTATTTTTAATATCGGAAAATAGTAAGTGGGTAGGCGTTAGGATGAGTAGAGCAACGCGAATTGTAAAGCACGAAGTGAAACCCATCACATGGATAATTGATTATGATGGGTCTCGGCTATAGCCTTTACCCATCCTACGAGCTATTTTCCATTGATTTGATAGAAACGATGATTAAAGCCAACTCATACCAGCGTTTTTTCTCTCGGGTAACGGAGCGTCAGCAACAAACTGATGCGGTGAATACTGCGTTGGAAGAGGATGCAGCTGAACTCAAAACTATCCTCGACGACTCATCCAGCAAAAATCGTAACCTATTTGTCGGCTTCCTGGGTGTGCTGATCTATACTCTCGTAATGACCCTCTCCGTTACTGACGAAGACCTTCTCATGGGCCGCATGACCATGCGCATCCCCTTGGTGGACTTGGGCCTGCTGCCGGTAGCTTGGTTCTCGGTAGTACCGGTGCTGCTGTTTATCCTGCACATCGATCTACTGCATAACCTGCACGAACATCTGGGAAAACTGATCGCTTGGCGTGAGGTCAGCGGTGGCCAACTGGATCGCCGCCTGATGCAGCCATTCTTCTATGACTTCGCTTTGACCTACCAACGCCGAGGCTGGATCGGCGAGCTGCTGGACTGGTTCGTCTGGCTAATGGTGTACATGTTGCCGTTGTTTGCCCTGTTGGTGGTGCAGATACGCTTCGGCGCTTACCAGAACCTGCCAGTATCTGTACTGCACCTATTTCTGGTCTTAGCAGACGCTGGGGCTTATTGGTGGTTTTATCCAAAATGGGAAAAAGAACAGGTCACCGCCCATGGGCGATTTGCTCGTCAGCGGGATTGGCTAAACCATTCTGGGGTTCAAAAGTGGCTGGCTTTGATCGTGTTTATTTGTTTGTGGCTGTTGTTGAGTGATCGGTGGGATGGTGGTTTTAT
>JALNYY010000261.1 GCA_023229605.1 Methylobacter sp. | reverse complement strand
GTACATTGGCTTGAAGATTATGGAATGGGTGATATTTGGTCGAAAAATCTGATCGGAGGTCGTCCTGAATGGTAAGGATAGGAATTTCTGTAGAGGGGACGACTGAAGAACGCTTCGTCAAAACTGTACTGGTGCCATATTTCTCTCAAAAAGGAATATATGTTACTCCGGTTTCAATCAATGGAAACGTAAGCGTTGACCGTGTAAAACATGAGCTAGAGAACCTAGCCTATAGTTTTGATTATGTGAGTACTTTCTATGATTTTTATGGCTTCAAGCGCAAAGTTGAAGGCGAAACTAAAACGACTTTGGAATCTAAAATTAAGGAATCAATCAAAGAGGGATTAAGAGGAAAGCTTATACCTTACATTCAAATGTATGAATTTGAAGGATTGTTATTTTCATCTCCAGAGGCCATAGCCGTGGTGCTGCAGAATGAATCACTTAGTGCTTGGGCTAATAACATTTTGGAAGATTTTAACAATAATCCTGAAAAAGTGAACGATTCTCCTGAAACGGCCCCATCAAAGCGTTTAGAGAAGTCTACGAATTATAGAAAGACTATACATGGGCCAAATATTGCGGAACAGATAGGCTTAGCAAAAATGCGAGATATGTGTTCAGGGTTTGATGATTGGTTAACAAAGTTGGAGGGACTTGTTTCATAATGTAGCATAGCTAATGCTGTTCTCAATCCAACCCACCGGCAGCTATGGGTCGAGAACAGACAGTCACAATGTCAGATTCAATTGAGAGTCTTTTTTGGAGCTATTATCAGATCAAGTGTGAATTTCTATAGTTATTCCTGCAACAGATTGCTTAAACGTGCAAACTCAGCCAGCGATATGCTTTCAGCCCTGAGTGTTGGATCAATCCCCAACGCAACAATATCTTCCTCATCAATCAGTTTTTTCAGCGAATTGCGCAACGTTTTACGCCGTTGCGAAAACGCCTGGGTGACAACCCGGTTGAGCTTGGCTATATCATTAACCGCAACCGGCGGCTGACGATGCGGCACCAGCCTGACGATAGCCGATGTTACCTGCGGCACCGGGTCGAAGCTTTCCGGCGGCACTTCAAACAACAGCTCGGGCAAGCAATAATATTGCATCATGACACTGAGCCTGCCGTATTTTTTACTGCCCGGAGCTGCGCAAATCCGGTCTACCACTTCCTTTTGCAGCATGAAATGCATGTCTTCGATGCAATAGGCGTTATCCAGCAGGTGGAACATCAGCGGCGTTGAAATGTTATAGGGCAGGTTACCGATGATGCGCAGCTTTTCATCGCGGGCTATCCCTGCCCGCGCCCCTTCGGGCGCTGTGCGTGCCAATCCGCTCCCGGCGGATTGGTCATCCCTTTCAACCAGCGACGAGAAGTCGAACCTTAACGCATCGGCGCTGTGGATTTGCAGATTGGGGTATTGCTTGAATTTCTCCCTGAGTAAAACCACCAGATCCCTGTCCAGCTCGACCACGTCCAGGCGCACGCCTTCGTTCAACAATGGCTCGGTCAATGCGCCCTGCCCCGGCCCTATCTCAACCCAGTGTTGACCGGACTCGGCCTGAATGCTGGAGATGATGTTGTAAATAATATTGTGGTCATGAAGAAAATTCTGACCGAAGCGCTTGCGCGGGGTATGTGCCATTTTATTGTGCAGCCATGGTTAATGCGGTTTGCAGTGCGAATTGCAGGCTGCCTAAATCGGCCTTGCCGCTGCCGGCAAGATCCAAAGCCGTGCCGTGGTCAACCGAGGTGCGGATGATAGGCAGTCCCAGCGTGATATTGACGGCCTTCCCAAAACCGATATGCTTAAGTACCGGCAAACCCTGGTCGTGATACATCGCCAACACCGCATCCGCCGAATCCAGGTACTTGGCGGTGAACAGCGTATCAGCCGGCAGCGGCCCGCGCAGAGTCATGCCCTGCTTGCGAAAGGTGTGGAGTACCGGCTCAATAATGTCGATTTCCTCCCTGCCCAGATGCCCGTTTTCCCCGGCATGAGGATTAAGCCCGCATACCAGTATTTTCGGGTGAGAGATGCCAAAGCGCGAGCGCAAATCCTGGTCCAGTATCCGAATAACCGTGCGTAACCGGGTATGGGTAATGGCCTGACTGACTTCCGACAGCGGCAGATGCGTCGTCACCAGCGCCACCCGCAAGCCCGGCGTCACCAGCATCATCACCGGATGTCCGCCGGTAATGCCCGCAATAAATTCGGTATGGCCGCTAAAAAGCAAGCCCGCATCGTTGATAATGCCCTTGTGGACCGGCCCGGTGACCATCGCGTCAAAAATCCCGTCCATGCAGCCTTTGGTCGCTTTGGTGATGGTTTTTAACACATAGCGGCTGTTGGCCTGATTCAACTGACCGCACTGCACAGATTCGGCCAGTTCCACCGGCAATACCGTCATCGACCCGGCTGTTTGGGCGGCGGCAGGTATGGTGCCGTCGAACTCTTTTATCTGTAGCGGCAAACCCAACTGCCTGGCGCGTTCTTCCAGTAATTGCGGGCTGGCTATAACGACGATTTCGCAGGGCAAATCCTGCTGTGCAAGCCGAATGCAAAGGTCGGGGCCTATGCCTGCGGGTTCTCCGGGAGTTAATGCGATACGCGGTACGGGTAGCCTGATTGTCATCTTAGCGCTGAGGTAAAAGGATGTGATTTTACAGCATAACTACCGGGATGATTCTAAAAAATGCCGGTTTAACGATATGGGCCGTTTGATGGCCGATTTTATGCACTGCATTGGGATGGCGGAGCGGACGGGGCTCGAACCCGCGACCACCGGCGTGACAGGCCGGTATTCTAACCAACTGAACTACCGCTCCGTAATTCGAGCCGGGTATTCTATAAGATTACGCTAATCCGTCAAGCGTATTCTTTGATACCCGGTCAAAAAACTATCGTCGCTTCAATTTTTTAATAGCTGACCAGAAAACCTATCTCCGCGCCACGCCCCGGCTCCGGCG
>JALNYY010000101.1:15958-16246 GCA_023229605.1 Methylobacter sp. | reverse complement strand
ACATTGCCCAAACTCATAAACGGCATCCAACATCGCCCGAATATTGCGTTCAGGAATTTTGTACGGCATCAGGATCGTACCGAAAAGGAATTTACCGCCCGCCATACCCGCCTCCAACATGCGTTTCACCTCTTGCCTGATTTCCTGTTCCGACCAATCAATGAGTTTAATGTCATTGATAACCCCGCAGGTCAGGCCGCGGCCGTTGATGATTTGCTTCCCCGCCGCAATATCATCCAAAGGACTTAAATAATAAGTCTCTATGCCGATTTGCGAAATAACGGCTTC
>JALNYY010000101.1:0-15948 GCA_023229605.1 Methylobacter sp. | reverse complement strand
ATTAAACCGCGCCCCGCCGCAGTAATAGACGATGCCTTGCAAACCGCCACTTAAGTCTTGCTTCATCCACGGTATGCCGGTGTTGATGATGTATTGCAGCGGCACAAAATCGGTAGAACCGAACGGATTGGCATAGACGATCACATCGACGCCCAATTCTCTCAAAGCTGCGATATGGCGCCGGCAAAACAACGAACATTTGGCTAACAACTCATCGCGCACTTCAGGCGGTCCCATGAATAATAATTCAAACCATTTATCCATGCCCATTAACAACGCAGGCAATGCCATGCCGGCTGTCACATAACCGCAAATCGGATAACGCCCGCCGACTTCCCGCCTCAAGATTTGCAGGCATTTCAGTTCTTCGGCAAAAACGGGGTGATGAATAATATCGTCCGGAATTTCCAGGTTGTGAATATCGTCATAAGACTGGATAACAAAATGCTCAACATTGGGCGGGCCGTCGGACGAAAATAAAATCTTTCGACAGCCCAACAATTCCGCTTCTTTGCCCACATAAAACAGGCTCCATACGTTATCGTAACCGTATTTCTCGCGCATTTTCAGCTGCCCTTCGGCAACGTATTCACCGCTTTGATAATAATCATGCAGGGAAGCCAAGCCCAATTCTTTAACGCCTTGATCCAATAAATTGCAAAACACCGGAATCCGGTCCGCCTTTTCGCCCTTTATCGCTACGTTCAATCTATCCATTCCAGTAATCACTTGTGCATCTCCATGATTAAATCTTTAATGACTTTACCCGCTGAAATGCCGTCGCTTGCCCAGGCATCCGCCAGCACGACTTTGTACAGTTCCGTATCCCAGGTATAAGGTGCGCCGCCGACAATGATTTTAATGCGGTCTTCCAACCGGCGTTCTTTAAGCAATTGCCGTACGGCCAGACAGCCGTATTCGCTGCGGGCGGTATGCACCATCATCGAGGAAATGGCAATAATGCCGGCATCCTGTTCCAGCGCGGTATCGACAAAGCGCTCCGCGCTGACATTGACGCCCAAATCAATCACATCGATCATCAGTGAGCGCAAGCAGCCGCCGACAATGCGCTTGCCCAGCGTATGCATATCGCCGTGCGATGTGCCGATGACTACGCGACCGACGGCTTCCGGGCTGGTTTGAAACTGCGCGACCATTTCATCGGTGACTTGGGAAGCGATTTGCGAAGCCATGAAATGCTGGGCGAGATTGGCGTCAAAATCTTCGCTGATGGCTTTAATCATCTGTTCCATCGAAGGAATCACCACCTTAAAAACAATATCCTCAGGCGTAACACCCTGGGCGATTGCTGCGTGAATGACTTCGAATGCTTTATCGCGGTCCGTATCAAAAACGGCTTCGCTATAAGCTGCGATCACATTTTTCAAAATCATAAAGTTCTCAGTTAAGGTAAGCCGTTTGGTTAATGCACTTTTAAATGAAAGATCAGTTTAACCGCATCGGCTGTAAATAAAGATTATCGACAAAGACCTCTTCATACGCGCTGACTTGTGACAAATTAACCGTTTCGACATAGCGTTTCAGTTCATTTAATTGTTCATCACGATTAGGGCTGGAAAGTAATTGTTCGCAACCCATTAACGCGGCATTACCGCACAATTCGACTCTTTCAGGCGCACAATCCGGTAATAAACCTATCGCTTGAGCATGTTGAATATTTAAAAACCGGCCAAACGATCCCGCGATACACAACCGTGTTAAATCCGCCGATGTCGCGCCTGCGATGTCAAGCAGCTTACTGATACCGGCGCCTGTAGCCGCTTTGGCGCGTTGAAAAACATCAATATCCTGTTTTTTAACGGTAACACGGTAATGCAGGTCGACTAATTCGATTTCCAATTCGGAAACCGCTTCGGCAAAACGACCGTTTTTTTTCAACTGTCCCGATGCCAGCAAACAAGCCATCACATCGCATAAACCGGAACCGCATAGTCCTTTAATCTCGCTTGTTTCAATCAATGTGCCGATCAATGCACCGTGAAACGCCCCTGTCTCGGCATCATAATTAACATGCCCTATCGCCCCTTGTTCAGCGGCAACACCGCAGCTAATGCCGCAACCTTCAAAGGCGGGACCGCCGGGAACGGAAGTGAGCCATAATTTGCGCCGATGCCATAAGGCTATTTCGGTATTGGTGCCGAAATCAATAAACAACGCACTGCCTGGACTGTCTGTTAAGCGCACCGCCAATAAGCCGGCCAATAGATCCGAACCGACAAAACCGGCTACCGGCTGGACAGTCGCAATGGGAATTTGCGTTTGCCGTAATGTTGAAACGTGTAAAGAACAATCGATGGCTTGCGTCCAATACGCGGGTTGCAATAATTGCTCAGCATGCTTGTCGGCCAACAATGCCAACATTGCGGTATTGCCGACAATCAGAATTTCCGTAACAGTCAAGTTTTTAGTGTCGATCCACTCAGTCACCACCCGCTCTACCGTGTCCAGTATCAATTCACTCATCGCCGGCCCTGCGGCCCTATCAGCGGTAGCCGCAGCTAAGCGATTAAGTATGTCCGTACCGTAACAGGCTTGCGGATTAAACCCGCAATATCCCGCAATACGCCGTTGATGGACGCTATCCCAAAGACTGATGCGTAATTGGGTTGAGCCCAAATCCACAGCCACTGCATAGCGGGCATCAGCTGTTGGCGGCGACGAACAAATGCTTAGCGTGTCCAGAGCCTCGACAGCCAGCGGATTAATAAGCGTAACATTGACGTGATCAAACAACGTTATTTGGCAGGCAAGACGAATGCCTAGCGCGATTTGCGATGCGCTAAGATGCTTCTGTTCGTATTGAGTCAATTCGCCGACTGAGCCTTGGTCGATACGCACAAGACACAGGCCGCAGGTGCCTTTACCCTGGCACGCCGAACGCACCCGCGTATGCTCGTACGTCGCCAGCAAGCTGAATAGGTTGCAAGGCGATGCGAACGGAATATCAGCAATGTGCCGGTGGTTTAAGGCGACCGAGAGTATGAACACTTTGCCCGGCTATTCTGGTGTCGCGTATTTGTTTCGAATAGCGATAAAGCCATCCAGATGATCAAAAAACAGCGTAACCATATCAGGATCAAAATGCCTGCCTTTTTCTTGTTGAAAAATCGCTAAAATCTCTTCCAAACTCTTCGACGGCTTGTAACAGCGCATAGCGCCCAGTGCATCAAACACATCGGCAATTGCCGTAATACGCCCTGCGACACTGATTTCACCGCCTTTAAGGCCGGAGGGGTAGCCGCTACCGTCCCATTTTTCATGATGTTCCAGGGTAATCGTCGCCGCCAGCTTAAATAGCGGCCGTTGCGACATGCAGAGCATCTGGTAACCCAAATGGCTGTGTGTTTTCATAACGCCCCATTCTTCGGCGGTCAGCTGACCGGGTTTATTCAAAATACTGTCCGGGATTGCGACTTTGCCGATGTCGTGCATGGAAGCGGCTTGTTTCATTAGTTCCAAGTCTTCAAAGCCATATAATTTCGCCAATAAATAAGAATACTCGGCGACACGCTTTACATGCTGTCCCGTCTCATGCGAACGGGTTTCGCAAATCTGCCCCATGGTGAATATAAGCTCTTGCTGCGTGTCAATGATTTCCTGATTCAATTCCTCAATTTCACGAATACCTAGCGCTATTTTTGCTTCCATATCATCTTCATAGGCTTTTAATCGCAAATGCGTGGCAACGCGGGCTTTAACTTCTTCAAATTGGAAAGGCTTATTAATATAATCAAGAGCGCCTACATTAAAAGCTTTGATTTTATCGGCAACATCGTTTAATGCGCTGATGAATAACACAGGAATGTTTTTTGTTTCCGGATTGTCTTTTAACGCCGCGCAAACTTCATACCCACTCATTTCAGGCATCTTAATATCCAGCAAAATCAGGTCCGGTTTTTTTGCGGCGACCGCTTGTAATGCCATCGCGCCATTGTTGGCAGGACGTACTTTATACCCCTCCTCTTTTAAAAGAGTCGATAATAACTGCAAGTTTGCTAACGTATCATCGACGATTAAAATATCCGCTGTATATTCCAAAGGTAATCCTTTATGCATGGGCTTGATGAACCTAAAATTTTGTATACAAAATAACACGCAGAGAGGAAACAATAAAACCCAACTTGATAAGCAAACACTTTGCCTGACGCAAATGGAGAATCTCCATTTTCTTGAAAATGGTTAACGATCCCCATGCCGGGTTATAAAAAGGACAGTACGTTAAAGACCCTATTCGTCAATAGCAGCCAGGAATAAATAGCGACAACAAATCAACATTCTGAATTGATTAATGACTAAACCGGCATTAAATCTGTAAAATAGCCGTTTTTTTATTGTCCAGCTCCTTAAAATACAATGCGTACCACTCAATTCCCGCTCAATACCGTTAAAGAAACACCGGCCGATGCTGAAATAGCCAGCCATCAATTGATGATCCGCGCAGGCCTGATCCGCAAACTGGCCGCCGGTCTTTACACTTGGTTACCCTTGGGGCTGCGGGTCATGCGCAAGGTCGAAAAAATCACCCGTGACGAAATGGAAAAAACCGGCGCGCTGGAAGTGCTGATGCCCGGCCTGCAACCCGCCGAACTATGGCAGGAAACCGGACGCTGGGAACAATACGGCCCGGAACTGGCGCGCTTAAAAGACCGGCACGACCGCGACTTTTGCTTAGGCCCCACGCACGAAGAGATCATTACCGACCTGGCGCGCAACGAGATCAAAAGCTACAAGCAGCTGCCGGTCACTTATTACCAGATTCAATCCAAATTCCGCGATGAAATCCGCCCCCGTTTCGGCGTGATGCGTTCGCGCGAATTCATCATGAAAGACGCCTACTCCTTTCACTTGGATCACGAATCCTTGCAGCACACCTACGATGCGATGCATCAGGCCTATACCAACATTTTTAACCACTTAGGTCTAAAGTTTCGCGCGGTAGTCGCCGATTCAGGTTCCATCGGCGGCGCGGTGTCGCATGAATTCCATGTACTGGCCGATTCCGGCGAGGATGCGATCGCCTTCTCGACCGACAGCGAATATGCAGCCAACGTTGAAAAAGCCGAAGCGGTAGCGCCCGCCGGTACTCGCGGCTCAGCCACCGAACCTTTGACGCTGATTGACACGCCCAACCAGCACAGCATCGAAGAAGTCTGCGGCTTTTTAACCATCCCCGCCACGCAATGCCTGAAGACCCTGATCGTTAAAGGCGAAGAAGACACGCTGGTTGCGCTGCTGTTAAGAGGCGACCACAACCTTAATGATATTAAAGCGATAAAAATCGACGGCATCGCCTCGCCGCTTGAATTCGCCGGCGATGAGCAAGTCCTTGGCGCCTGCAACTGCAAACCCGGCTCTATCGGCCCGATAGGCTTGAACATCAAGATCATTGCCGACCGTAGCGTGATGTTAATGTCCGATTTCGTTTGCGGCGCGAATCAGGACGGCAAGCATTATAAAGGCGTCAACTGGGAGCGCGATTTGCCGGTCCCTGACCACATTGCAGACCTGCGCATGGTGGTTGAAGGCGACCCCAGCCCGGACGGCAAGGGCCGCATCACGCTGGCCCGCGGCATTGAGGTCGGCCATATTTTCCAGCTGGGCACCAAATACAGCGAAGCCATGAACGCCGGCGTCAGCAATGAAGACGGCAAAAACCAGATCATGACTATGGGCTGTTACGGCATCGGCATTTCCCGCGTCGTCGCCGCCGCAATCGAACAGAACCATGACGCTAAAGGCATCATCTGGCCGACCAATCTTGCGCCTTTCCAGGTCGCGCTGTGCCCGATGAACATGCACAAATCGGAACGCCTGAAAGAAGTTGCGGAACAGTTATACAAAGACTTGCTGGCTGCCGGAATCGATGTGCTGTTCGACGACAGAAAAGTCCGCGCCGGTTTTATGTTTTCCGACATGGAACTGATCGGCATCCCGCATTGCATCGTGGTCGGCGATCGCGGCCTGGATTCCGGCACGGTTGAATACAAGGCCAGGACGGCTGAGGAAAACGAGGAAATTCCGTTTGCGGATATTATTGATTTTTTAAAGGCGAAGTTGGCTTAAAAAATTGGTAATTATTCACCACGAACGACTGCATGGATGCAGAAGCAATTGCCGAGACACGAAGTTTATATCTTGGCTTTTCTTCGTGGTGAATCAATCTTTATTGTTGCTTAATCAAATTCAGCGTTCTTTCCGGCAGGCTTTCCATCGTCGCCCCTTCCAGATGCAGCCGTGCGTCTTCATGTACGGTCGTCATAAACCGGATTAACTGCATCTCGTGCTGCATTTTCTGTTCGAAATCTTCCGCTTCCCACATCTGATTCAGCAAATATTTCGCATGATGATGAATGGTGAAGGCGACCGCCTCGGGCAAATGGGTATAACTGGCCTGAATCGATGATTTAAGTTGATCCAGAGCCGCCAGATACTGTTTATAGTCTTTAACATCCTGCTTGCACTTGGTCCTGAACATCGACAGTTCGGCGTCATGTTTGGTCTTCAGCAAACTTATATCGTGTTCCAGCTGTACGCTTTTCTTTTTTAACTCGGCTTCCAGGGCTTTTTCGGCCAAGACGCGGGCATGTCTGAGCTTTGCCTGACTGCCCTGATTGGCCTGCTGCCATTTCAGGTTTTGATCTTTAACCGAATGGAACAGATGAATAATATTTAAAACCCAGCTTTTTAAAAGAGTCATGCGCTAAACAATATTGGATATTTTTTGCTGTAACGTTAACAACGATTCAATGTCCTGCTGATCTCGATAGCGGGCGTTGTCTTGTTGCAGTTGCAGATAAGTTGTTTCCGGCAGTTTCGTTTTATTCAACAGCAGATCCTGATCAATGGATCTGGACAAGGCCTTAATGTGCTTGCGATTATTAAGCTTTAACAGGCGTTTCTTGTTCAGTTCATTAACGTACTTTATTTGCATCGTTTTGAAATAAAACAACCGCTTGACCTGATCCTGTCTGGCCTCGGCAAACCATAACCGGCGTTGTGTCCGCTGCTTGGCCGAAAAATAATCCAAAACGGAGCGGACGAGTATTTTAGAAACGCCTAGTAACCCGGCGATTGCCAACGCCGCAAACGCGCTTAACAACATGGCCGTTCCCAGCGTGGTTAATACGCCCGGCAAGCCCGGCACAGCCAACCACAACAACAGCTCTACCGATAAAAACACCGGTAATGAAGCCAAAATCAGCAACAGGGAAATTCTAATAATCAAAATAAACGCCGGAAAGTAAAAAACTGCCTTTATAGATGCATTGAGTATTGTACTTAACTTTCGTCCTGACCGGAAAATCAGCAGCATGGCGCGTCTTCGCCCATAGGAACGATGTCTGCATTATCCCTATGCTTGACTGCTCACTGCGGCCAATTGTTCATCATAAAGTGCGGCGATTAAATTGGCCTGGTAAACCATGCCTACCAGACGATTTTCGTTATTTATTATCGGAATTTGCCGATAGCCCTGGGCTGACATCAATGAAATAAGATCGGCGATATGGGTGCTTTCAGACAGTACGACAACCGAACTGCTCATCATGTGACCGATAGATTCCGGTTTATCGGTCGAAACATCCGGGGTACGACGTATAAATGCCCGGAATTTATCCTGGAAACTTTCATAGGGACTCAGGTTGATAAACTTAAAGAAGTCATTCCAGGTAATAATGCCAATCACCCGTCCGGCTCTATCAATGACCGGCATGGCCTTGAGTTTTTGCTTATGCATGATGTTCCAGGCTTCCTCAACTTCGGTCCCGTATTCAACAGCCGGAACATCCCTGACCATAATATCCGCACAGGTGATATTACCCTTAAAGCGTTTAAAGCTTTGCGCCTCTGCATCGGTAAGCAGTTTACGCAGGTCTCCTTGAGAAACATCCATAAACATATCCATGTTCTCCAGCGCCAGCGTCAAATCCTGATCCGTAATGCCGGTTTTTTGGACAGGTTTATCAATAATATTTTGAGTGCCGGGAGCTGTTGGATACGCATGCCGTAGCACCCAGCGATTAATAACTATCGCAATAACCAGCAAGACCACCACATTCAGGCCCACCGGCATCAGGACAAAACCGTAACCCAAAGAACCAATAAGATCGTCGGACAGAACCGGAGCAATCGCCGTCGCAGCACCGGGAGGATGCAGACACCGCAGCAACAGCATCGCAAAAACACTGCCCCCAACGGCACATGCCGAGGCTATTGCCGTATCGGCAATCCACAGAGCACAAGCGACACCGATAATAGCGGATATCAACTGCCCGCCAAAAAACGGCCAGGGTTGCGCCAACGGGCTATGCGGCATCACAAATAGAATAACGGCAGAAGCACCCATCGAGGCAACGATCATGGGGTAGGCCACGCCCATTATGCTTAATTTCTGCGTGAGCAACGCCATAATCAAAATAGCGCTGAAACTGGAAACAACGGAAAGGAGCTTACCCTTGATACTTAAGTTTACCGGGTCAACGATAATGAAACGGAGAAACTGACTGATATTCATCATTAGACTGGACTACCTCTCTTACATTGAAGACTGCCACGGCCTGAAGCCGGCATCAAGTATAGAGCAATCTAACCTATATTTCAGAACTCCGGAAACAGTCCCAATTATCCCGCTATGTTATTAATGCTAAAATAAACCGGCAAAATCGACCTCCATATCAGCCACAAGTTGAATTGCAGCATACACCCGGCGATAAAGCCGTCTTAACTTAAAATTAAAATATCAAAACAATGAATAGATTAAGAGATAAAATTCGCGACATCCCTGACTTTCCAAAACCGGGTATTGTCTTTAAGGATATTACACCGCTGGTAAAAGATCCCGCCACGTTGAGGCTCGCCGTCCATCAATTGCTACAGCCTTTTTTAGGCCGGGATATCACTGTAGTCGCCGGCATGGAAGCGCGTGGTTTTATTTTCGGTTCTTTGGTCGCCTGGGAACTGGGACTCCCGTTCGTACCGTTGAGAAAGCCGGGCAAACTGCCTTACGATGTGCAAAGCGTATCGTATGATCTTGAATATGGCTCGGCCACACTGGAAGCGCATATCGACGCCTTTGACGCGAATGACCGTGTTTTATTAATCGATGACCTGTTGGCAACAGGCGGAACGGCCAAAGCGAGCTGCGACTTAGTTGAGCAACTGGGCGCAAAGGTAGAGGCATGCGCTTTTGTGGTGGAGTTGGATTTTCTGGAAGGAAGGGAAAAACTAAAAGATTACGAAGTCCATTCTTTATTGCACTATTAGAGCCACATCCTTGTAGCTCACATTAAAAAACGCTATCAGTGTTTTTTTAATTTTTTCAATTCATCCACTTTATTGCCGGCCTCTTCAAACGATTTGGCGGTGTCGTCAAATGATTGGGCGGCGCTGCTAAATGAGTGTGAAGCCTGCTCAAACTGATTAGTCTCTGCGTCCAGGCGCAGAGCAAAACCCGGCTTGTTGCTTAAGCCTGCTTCACCGGACGCACTCTTCCCGGAAGCCTCGCCTTTGTCGCCGCCGCTTAACTCGTCTTCAAAACCGTCTACATCCAACGCCTCCGACTTTCCGTCCGTAGCCAGATTATTACGCCATTGCAAGAAAGATTCACGCGTAAATACATAAGGGTCTAGCGCGGCTTCATCAATGAATTTCAATGCGCCTTCCGCACTGGCTCGCGTATTCAGCATAGAGACTAACTGCACAGGCATCCCTATGTAGCTGGAAGGATTTGCCGCCGTATCAAATACCGCTCCAGGAATGCCGCGCGCAGTTGACGGCCCTAAAAGAGGCAGCACCAGATAAGAACCCTGAGGCACTCCCCATACCGCCAGGGTCTGGTCAAAATCTTCCTCATTTTGTTCCAACCCGACATGTTTAGCTACATCAAACAAACCGCCCAAGCCTACTGTTGAATTGATCGCAAGCCTTCCGGTATCTTCAGCGCTTTGTGAAAACTTAGCCTGCAAAACATCATTGATAACCACATTGACATTTTTCAGGTTATTAAAGAAGTTGAATACACCCGTTTGCATGAATTGCGGAGTTATCCATTTATAGGCGTTTGAAATAGGCTCAGCTACATAATTATCAACAGTATCGTTAAAAACAAACATTTTCCTGTTAAAGCTCTCATAAGGATCGGCCTTGTTCACTATAGCTGGCTGCGCCGCCTCTGTTGTTGCGCAGCCAGCCAAAGTGATGGAGGCTCCTAGCAGTATGCTTGAGAATGTATGTTGTATTTTAACGTTGCGATTGCCATTGTGTGGTCTGTTCATTGGCATAAAACCTACTGTTTCGAATAATTATCAATTTTTTCGTTAATCTTGGCCATTAAAGCATCAAAGCCTTCGCGCTGTAAGATGGTAGTGTATTCGGACCTTTTCAATGCCAAATCACTTACGCCGTTAGCGATAATATTAATGATGCGCCAGCTGTTACCCTTTTCCTTCAACATGTAATCAAATTTAACGGGCTTGTCACCGGGAATGACAAAATGTGAATGCACAACAACACCGCCTCTTGTCGTTTCTTCTTCCGAATCGAATACAAATGATTCCTTCGAATAATCCTTAAAGTTGTGCGCATAAGAAGCAATACTCAACCGACTGAATACATCAACCAGCTTTTGTTGCTGCGCCTCGGATAACTTCTCCCATTCCTTACCGACGACAATGCGGGCGATTTTAGTCAGATCGTGGCTGTTGGAAATAGGATCTTTTAGTTTTTCATATCTTCCGGCATAACCCAGTTTTTTGCCTTCCTTCATCACGTCGATAAGATCGGCCTGGAATTTCTCTACTACCTGCCTTGCGGTTGCCCCGCCTTCATCCAGAGCAAAAGCGTTCACAGTCCCAAACAAAAAGAACATGAACACAGCCGCCAATTTCACATTTTTGAAAACCATAATCAGAAAACCTCGTAAAAACCAATATGTATTCTTAAGCTTTTTTCAACACTACAGGATTACCAAGCCTATACCATAATAGGCCTGGATGCTCTGAAACCGTTAAATAACCACTCTGTCTTGCAGTTTAATCGATAATTTCCACTCTCACGGGAATTCCTGCAATGGTTGATGACAACTCTTTTCTTGCATACTCGGGAGTGGCCTCAGGTACCATTGCGCCGTCGGTTTTTGGACCTCTGATAGATGTTAGCAACGCTTTCAACGGATGACTTAACATATCTTCAACCGCAGTCGCCTCATAACCGCAATGCGCCATGCAGCTTGCGCATTTAGGATTATTGACAGTGCCGTATTTATCCCAAGGCGTAGTATCCAGAAGTTCCTGGAAACTCGAAACATAGCCTTCATCAGCCAGCAAGTAACAAGGCTTCTGCCAGCCAAACACGTTACGGGTCGGATTTCCCCATGGCGTACAATCGTAGTTTTGGTTGCCTGCCAGAAAATCAAGATATAGCGACGAATGATTTAATTTCCAGTTGCGGTTTTTACCAATTTTAAAAATACCGCGGAATAAATCCTTGACATCACTGCCTTTAATAAACACATCCTGTTGGGGCGCATGTTCATAGCTGAAGCCCGGAGCGATAGTCACGCCTTCAACACCAAGCTCCATCGCATAATCCAGAAAATCAGCAACTTCTTGAGAGCTTTCGCCTTGAAACAGCGTACAGTTTACAGTGACTCTAAAACCTTTCCCCAGCGCCAATTTTATGGCTTCAACAGCACGCTCAAAAACGCCTTCCTGACAAACAGATGTATCATGTTTTTCCTGCATGCCATCCAAATGGATTGAAAATGTCAAATATGGGGATGGCTTATAATCATCAATTCTCTTTTTCAACAACAGCGCATTGGTGCATAGGTAAACGAATTTTTTCCGCGCAATAATTCCTTCAACAATCTGCGGCATTTCCTTGTGGATAAGCGGCTCTCCGCCTGGGATAGAAACCATCGGCGCATCGCACTCGTCTACAGCCTGCATGCACTCTTCAAATGAAAGACGCTTGTCGAGAATATCATCGGAGTAATCAATTTTACCACAGCCCGCACAGGCCAAATTGCAACGAAACAACGGCTCAAGCATCAGTACCAAAGGATATTTCTTAACCCCTTTCAACTTTTGCTTGATCAAATAACTGCCTACAGTTAACTGCTGACGTAAAGGAACTCCCACGAGCATACCCTCCAAAAAAACTTCGATAAACTTAATGGCGCTCACAAAAAATGACCGCCCTGAAACTACACACTACGAACGACAAACTTGTATCAATAAAGCAACAAGCTGACAATATCCCCAAAAAATACAACTGCCTACTGCTTTTTAACGACAGGAACCGGGGAATATCAATAAGCCTGTTATATAATACAATCGCTTATCTATTGTTGCCTAGAATACTATCTTTTAACTGGCGACTCCAGTTTTATAGTGTGCATGTGTAAATAGCCCGCGCGGAGCGCAACTTCACGCCGCCAACACAAATACCACACAAACACTACTAACTAACTATTTTTATTGGCAATAAACAGTTTTCCAGCGTTACCGGGTTCACATATTTGCAACAAAACAACATTGCTTTGCAAAACACCAACAAACAGTCTATTATTGCCAGCAATTACCTTAAATTAAACTCGCAGGCCGGTATCAAAAATATCATGAGTGAAACTCAAATATCTCTGGACAACCCAAAATCGCTCAGCAAATTATCTGACGATGAATTTCAGGCGCTATTACTTGAAGGCGTCTCCAGAACATTTGCGCTGACCATTCCCCAACTGCCGGAAAAACTGTACAGCGCGGTAGCCAACGCCTATTTGTTATGCCGCATTGTCGACACCATAGAAGATGAAGTTTCCCTGTCCGCTGAACAGAAAAAATATTTTTGCTCAGAGTTTATTCATATTGTAAAAACCGGAACCAATTCAGAACCGTTTGCCGTAGAACTTGCGCCGCTACTTTCCGAACAGACCATTCCCGCTGAGCACACCTTA
The DNA here is from genome assembly GCA_023229605.1 of Methylobacter sp. Lineage (GTDB taxonomy): Bacteria > Pseudomonadota > Gammaproteobacteria > Methylococcales > Methylomonadaceae > Methylobacter_A. The sequence goes on along the minus strand of JALNYY010000101.1, from coordinate 2,975 downwards.
ATTCATGTGTTGCCGAGGGTTATTCAAATCACTCATAAATTTGATCCCGATCAAATCGAGGCGCTGGCTTCCTGCGTGGAAACCATGGCTGAAGGCATGCCGATCTTCCAGGCTCAGGACCTGCATGGCGGCCTTGCAACGCTCGCCGACATGGACAGATACTGCTACTACGTGGCCGGTTGCGTGGGAGAAATGCTGGCTAAACTTTTCTGCCATTACTCACCGGAAATCGCACGACACAAAGACGAACTGCTTACCCTGTCGGTGTCTTTCGGCCAGGGTCTACAAATGACCAACATACTAAAAGACATTTGGGATGATGCCGGGCGCGGCGTTTGCTGGCTGCCTCAGGATATTTTTACCGAAACAGGGTTTGATCTTAAAAGCCTGACACCTGAAACTCATTCCGAAAGCTTTAAAAAAGGCCTGGAACACTTAATCGGCATTGCTCACGGTCATTTGCATAACGCGCTGAAATACACGTTATTGCTTCCAAATCATGAGACCGGCATCCGTAACTTCTGCCTTTGGGCGTTGGGCATGGCCGTTTTAACCCTGAAAAAAATCAAGCAAAACCTGGACTTTACCGATTCAGACCAAGTCAAAATCACCCGCAACAGCGTTAAAGCGACTATTCTAGCGACCCGCTTAACAGGACGTAGCAACACCATGCTTACCTTACTTTTCAACCTGACAAGTCGTGAACTCAAAACGCCCGACTGGACATATTCAACACCATCCTCAAAAGCCAAGACAAAACTTTAAGGACGTAACTTATGTTTAACGAAACCAATTCAGAAATAAATACCGGCAGCCATATTTCGAGTTCAGCGAATACTGTTAACAGTTATGCATCCGGTCTCAATCGGGCCATTAGCAAGGCGCAGGACAAATTATTAAGCCTGCAGGACAAAGACGGCTATTGGGTATTCGAACTGGAGGCAGACTGCACGATTCCATCCGAGTACATCATGATGATGCACTACCTGGGTGAAATCGATGAATCGCTACAGGCTAAAATCGCCAACTACCTAAGGCCCCGCCAATCTGAAGACGGCAGCTACCCGCTGTTCACCGGCGGCGTGGGCGACATCAGTTGCAGCGTTAAAGTCTATTACGCGTTAAAAATGGCCGGAGATTCTATCGACGCGCCACACATGGTCCGGTTAAGAAATTACATCCTCAGCCAGGGCGGCGCGGCAAAAGCCAACGTGTTCACGCGGATTGCACTGGCAACCTTTGAGCAGTTGCCATGGCGCGGCGTACCTTATATTCCTGTCGAAATCATGCTGTTTCCCAGCTGGTTTCCGTTCCATTTGGACAAAGTATCCTACTGGTCCAGAACCGTTATGGTGCCGCTGTTTATTCTTTGCACCTTAAAGGCGACAGCAAAGAACCCAAACAACATCAATGTATTGGAGCTTTTCGTCACTCATCCCGACGAAGAAAAGCATTACTTCCCCGAAAGGACGCTGTTAAACAAAATCTTTCTGGGCTTGGATAAACTGGGCTTGGCCACCCGTCCGTTAATTCCGAAAAAAGCGCATGAATTGGCGATCCAAAAAGCCAAAGACTGGTTTATCGAACGCCTGAACGGCGAAGACGGTCTGGGCGGAATTTTCCCCGCAATGGTCGGCGCTTATGAAGCCATGCTACTACTGGGCATGCCTGCCGATCACCCGCATGTCGTCACAGCACGAAAAGCCATCGACAAGTTACTGGTCATCAATGAGCATGATGCCTATTGTCAGCCTTGCTTGTCTCCGGTTTGGGATACAGCCTTGGCCTCGTTGGCATTACAAGAAGCCGACAAAGCCGGCAACAGCCAAAGCCTGACCCGCGCCTACGACTGGCTTAAAAGCAAACAGCTGTCAGACGAGCCCGGCGATTGGCGAATTTCCAAGCCTGACTTGGCGGGCGGCGGCTGGGCATTTCAATTTGAAAACCCGCATTACCCTGATGTCGACGATACAGCGGTCGTGGCTTTCGCGATGGCAGAGTCGAACTTACCCCATCTGGATGAATCGATACATCGTGCAACTCGCTGGATAATCGGTATGCAATCTAAAAACGGCGGTTACGGTGCGTTCGATGTCGACAACACCCACTATTACTTGAATGAAATCCCCTTTGCCGATCACGGGGCATTATTAGATCCGCCTACATCCGATGTCAGCGCACGCTGCGCGATGCTGATGGCCAGAGTAGCTCAGGATCATACCGAATATTTACCTGCGCTGGAGCGCACTATCGAATATATCCGTAGCGAACAGGAACAAGACGGTTCATGGTTTGGCCGTTGGGGAACCAACTACATCTACGGCACCTGGTCGGTATTGCTTGGACTGGAACAAACCAGCCTGCCTAAAAACGACCCGCTATACACCAAAGCCGCTCACTGGTTAAAAAGCGTACAACGCGGCGATGGCGGCTGGGGCGAAGACAACTACAGCTATCACGATGTAAGCCATAGCGGAAAATATCGTTTCAGCACTGCATTCCAAACGGCGTGGGCTGTTTTGGCATTGATGGCGGCAGGCGAGGCTCACAGCCCTGAAGTAAAGGCGGGCATCGACTTCATCTTGCGCAACCAGCAAGCTGACGGCGTATGGAATGACGAATGCTTTACCGCTCCGGGCTTCCCCAAGGTTTTCTATCTTAAATACCACGGTTACGACAAATTCTTCCCGCTTTGGGCCTTGGCTAGATACCGTAACGAGCTAAATCGCCGCTCCGGGCCCCTATCGGCTTACAGCATACATACCATCCCTGGCCACGCCGGTTCTCTACCGGCTAGCGGCATACACACCATCCCTGGCGATAAAAATTGATCACCGGCATTGTTGTTGCTTTACCGGAAGAACTCAGCACCCTGACCTCAAAAAAAATTGATAAAGGGTGTTATGTTTTTGTTACCGACGCTATCGTTCTCGCCTATTCCGGCGCAGGCGCTGACAATGCGCGGGCGGCATCTG
>JALNYY010000260.1 GCA_023229605.1 Methylobacter sp. | reverse complement strand
GGTTATATCCACACTTACAAGTTCAGTGAGGCGGTGGAGGACAAGGTGGTGCTCGATTTGGTTTATGAGGCGAGAGACATCGACCAGCATTTAGGTTCGGAAGAAACGGTCGACGAATGGTTCGAGGCTTCCACCTCGGATCTGAACGATTGGCAAAAGGCGGCCCTGCGCGAAAAGTGGGGCACGATGCAAAATGTACTCAGCTCCAAATCCCGGATGGCGCGGGTGGTTGCCGATATTATCTTCGACTTCAAAAGACGCCGCCTGAATGACGGGCGCGGCACCGCTATCCTGGTGGCCTCCTGCATCTATGAGGCCTGCAAGTATTTTGAGTTGTTCCAGAAGACGGTGTTTAAAGGCAAGTGCGCGGTCGTCACCTCCTATAATCCGCAGATTAAAGACGTCACGCTGGAGGATACCGGAGCGAACACGGAGACGGACAAACTGTTCATCTACAATACCTACACCGAGCTGCTCCAAAACGTGGATGCGCTGCCCGGCAAGTCCAAAACCGAGACCTATGAGGACAACGCCAAGAAATTGTTCAAGGAGCAGCCTGCCAACATGAAGCTGTTGGTCGTGGTGGACAAGTTGCTGACCGGTTTCGATGCGCCGAGCTGCACTTATCTTTATATCGACAAGAGCATGAAAGATCACGGGCTGTTCCAAGCTATCTGCCGCACTAACCGGTTGGATGGCGAGGACAAGGATTTCGGCTACATCGTGGACTACAAGGATCTGTTCAAGAAGGTCGAAAACGCCATTGCGGTTTATAGTTCCGAGCTGGATCATAGCGCTGGCGGCGCCGATCCCGAGATTCTGCTGCAAGACCGTCTGAGCAAAGGCCGGGAACGCTTGGACAATGCGCTGGAGGCTATCGCGCTGCTGTGCGAGCCGGTGGAGCCGCCGAAGGGTGAGCTTGAGCATATCCATTATTTCTGCGGCAACACCGAGATGCCTGATGATCTGAAGGCGCATGAAACGCAACGCGTTGCGTTTTACAAGGCGGCGGTCGCTTTGGTGCGCGCCTACGCCAATATCGACGGCGAACTGGACAAAGCCGGATACGGCGATGCCGATATTCAGCGCATCAAACAGAAACTTGACGAGTATCTGAAGCTGCGGGAAATCATCCGCAACGCCGCCGACGAAAAGCTGGATATGAAAGCCTACGAGGCGGATATGAGGCACCTGATCGACACTTATATCGAAGCCGATGCGCCGAGGAAGATTTCGCCGTTCGATAACATGCCGCTGTTGGAACTGATTGTGAAAACCGGCATTGCGGATGCGATCAACACGCAGCTTGGCGGCTTGAAGGGCAACAGGGATGCCGTGGCCGAGACCATCGAGAATAATGTTCGCAGCAAGATCATCAAGGAGCACCTGAACAACCCGGCTTTTTACGACAAGATGTCGGCGCTGCTGGACGAGATCATCGCCACCCGTAAAGCCAAGGCTGTTGAGTATGAAGAATACCTGAAACGGATTGCCGAGCTGGTAAAACAAGTGGGGGGCGGGCAACCTCCAGATATGCCTGAACAATTAAATACGCCGGGACGCCGGGCTCTGTATGACAATCTTTGTTCCGGTACGGCTGAGCCGTCTGTCGCCTATGGGGATGCAAGCAAAAACGATGCATTGGAATTGGCCGTCAGAATCGACGAGACCATTAGACAAGTCAGGCCTGACGATTGGCGCGGCGTTCAGGCAAAAGAGCAAATCATCAAAGCGGCTTTGTATGGAATTTTGCAGGACGTGGACGAAGTTGAGCGCATTTTTCCGATCATTACCCAGCATAAGGAATATTGATGGTCACGCAGATTCGGCTTGGCGATATTGCCGTGGATGTGGTGCTAAAAGACATCAAGAACATCCATTTGAGCGTGTATCCGCCCACCGGCAAGGTGCGTATTGCCGCGCCGTTGCGGATGGATCTTGACACCATCCGCGTGTTTGCGATTACCAAGCTCGGCTGGATCAAAAGCCAACAGAAAAAACTGCGCGAACAGCAACGTGAAACTCCGCGCGAATACCTAGACCGCGAAAGCCATTACGTGTGGGGAAAGCGCTACCTGCTCCAACTGGTTGAGAAAAACGCCGCGCCGGAAGTCGAGTTAAAGCACAATAAAATGCGTCTACAGATTCGGCCTGCAAGCAGTGACGTAAAAAAGCAGGAGATTCTCGAGGCATGGTATCGCGAGATACTCAAGGACGCTGTCCCGGCGTTGATCGGCAAATGGGAGCCGCTTATAGGCGTGAAGGTGGAGAGGTTCTTTGTGCAAAGGATGAAAACGAAGTGGGGCAGTTGCAGTCCAAAGTCCAAAAGCATCCGGCTCAATACCGAACTTGCGAAGAAGCCGCCGGAATGTCTGGAATACATCGTCGTGCATGAGCTGGTTCATTTGCTGGAACCTACCCACAACACCCGCTTCATAACCTTGATGGATCGGTTCATGCCGAAATGGCGGTTCTATAAGGATGAGTTGAATAAGCTGCCGGTTAGGCATGAGAGCTGGGTTTATTGACACTCACCGACGGAAAACTAAAAAAGTATCCGGCTTAATCTCTGCGGTATTGGTGAATCAAGCCCTGGCGCACACCCAAACATCGACCCGGCCGGCCCCGGCTTTTTTCAATACGGAGGCCAGTTCATGGGCTGTTGAGCCGGTGGTCATGACGTCATCGAGTATCGCGATATGCCGCACGTTAATAGGCTTGATGACGGAAAAGGCATTTTTCAGGTTTTTACGGCGTTTCTTGGCGGATAACTGGGTTTGATGGGGCGTGTCCCGGTGCCGCCTGCAACTGGTCAGATCCAGCGGAATCTGCATCTCCTTGGCGACGGTCCTGGCGATTTCTATGGCTTGGTTGAAGCCGCGTTCGCGGTAACGGGCTTTATGCAGCGGAACCGGTATTATCAAGTCGGGGCGTTCGGCGGTTTGTTTCATGTCGGGCTTTCCTGCCCGACACCCTTCGGGTAAATGCAAATCTGTTCCAGACAGATTT
>JALNYY010000100.1 GCA_023229605.1 Methylobacter sp. | reverse complement strand
AAACACCGGATTTTACTGGCTGCCTTCGATGTATCTCCCGGCCTGTGGGCCGCCGCCTGTCTTGGCGCTGTAATTACCGGCGCTTACAGTTTCCGCCTGGTGTTCATCGTTTTTTTCGGCTCCGAAAGCGCCAAAGTTGATGCGTCCATCGGTTGGCGCATGCGCGCGCCGTTGCTGTTGTTGTGCATGCTGGCGCTGGCCGGCGCTCTGTTGCGGATACCGCTGGATTCAGTATTTCCCGTTCCGGTTGAACAAGGGCTGCATCACGGTTTCGATCCGGTGAGCAGCCTCACCCTGGCCGCACCGATTGCCGGCCTGATGATTGCGGTATTGTTCTATGTTACCGGTACATTTTCTGCGCAGCGTTTGGCGTCAAACGAATGGGTTAAGGCATTGCAGCGATTCTGGCTCGGCGGCTGGTGGTTTGACCGGCTTTATGACCTGCTGCTGGTGCGTCCTTTCAAGCTCATGGCCGCGATCAATAAGAACGATGCGGTAGACGGGGCATACGAAGCGGCCGCTAGGCTCAGCAGGAGCATCCATCGCATCGCCAGTATGTCGCAGACCGGCCGGGTACGCTGGTATGCGGCATCAATGGGGTTCGGCGCAGTCGTCATCGTCGCCATAGGGTTGCTGTCATGATGCTGCCGGCATTGATTCTCGTTTTATTTTTAGGGGGGCTTGCCGCCTGGCATTCTGAACGCTGGAGTCCTGCCGCCCCGCGCAGCATATCGTTGGCGACGCTGGCGATTGAGGCTCTGCTGGTAGTTATGCAATATTCGATGGTTGAACCTGCCGATTATTTGCCCGCCGGCGAGTCGCCAACCTGGATCGCCGATCTCAAATGGCAATGGATTCCGCGTTTCGGCATCGGCTTTCATCTGGCCCTGGATGGGCTCAGTCTGCTTTTGATCGCGCTAACCGTTGTGCTCGGCTTTATGGCGGTCAGCAGTTCCTGGACCGAGATCAAGCACCGGCAGGGTTTCTTTTACTTTAATCTCATGTTTTGCCTGGCCGGGACGGTCGGCGTGTTTCTGTCCGTGGATTTGTTTTTGTTCTTTTTCTTCTGGGAAGCGATGATCATTCCGATGTATTTCCTGATCAGCATCTGGGGGCACGAAAACCGGATCTATGCGGCCACCAAATTTTTTATTTTCACCCAAGTGAGCGGTTTGCTGATGCTGCTTGCGATAGTAACGCTGGCGCTGATTTATCACGGCCATACCGGCATTTACAGTTTCGATTATTTCGATCTGCTCGAAGCTCAGCTTGAGCCGCACGTGGCCTTCTGGCTGATGCTGGGCTTTTTTATCGCGTTCACGGTCAAGCTTCCGGCAGTTCCGTTTCACACCTGGCTGCCGGATGCCCATACCCAGGCCCCTACCGGCGGCAGTGTGATCCTGGCCGGGGTCATGTTGAAAACAGGCGCTTACGGTTTGCTGCGTTTTGTCATACCCCTGTTTCCGGATGCGGCGCATCAGTTTGCGCCGTTCGCCATGACTTTGGGTGCGATCAGCGTGCTCTATGCGGCGATGATGGCTTTCGCCCAGTCCGATTTGAAGCGGTTGGTCGCCTATACCAGCGTCAGCCATATGGGTTTTATTTTGTTGGGCGTGTTTGCCTGGAATCTGCAGGCGTTGCAGGGTTCGGTCATCACCATGCTGGCTCACGGCATTAGCGCCGCGGCCCTGTTTATGATTGCCGGGGCTTTGCAGGAACGCCTGCATACCCGGGAAATGGGCAATATGGGCGGGCTTTGGTCCGCAGCGCCCAGGCTGTCGGCAGCGGCGTTATTCTTTGCGATTGCTTCGCTGGGTCTGCCGGGGCTGGGTAATTTTATCGGCGAATTTCTGGTTTTACTGGGCGCTTTCAAGGTCAATATGGCTCTGACCGTTTTGACCAGCCTTATTCTCATTCTGGCGCCGGTCTATTCCCTTATCATCATGCAAAAAGCCTTTCACGGCGCATTGCGCCTACAACACCGGCTTTCCGATTTCGGTTGCCGGGAGCTGGCCTCTATCGCGCTGCTGATGCTGAGTACGCTTTGGCTGGGGCTTCATCCGCAGCCGATATTGGACATTGCCGCGCCGCCTTTGCAGCAGGCCATGCAATTGACGGTGCCGGGGAGATAGCGGATGAACATCGAGCAGCTTATCGCTTTATTGCCGATCATCAGTATCTCGGGAGCTACGCTGGCGGTCATGCTGGCCATTGTTATCCGGCGTAATTTTGCTTTGGCCAGTACCGTGGCCGGCATCGGGATTGTTGTTTCGCTATTGACTGTGATAATGGCAGCGGGTAACGCTCCGATGCAGGTGACTCCGCTGATCAGAATGGATGCCTACGGCTTGTTCTACATCGCGCTATTGCTGGCGGCCGGACTTGCCGTCATTGCGTTTTGCTACGATTATTTTAAAGGCCGCGACGGCGAAAACGAAGAGCTGCTGTTGCTCATTCTCATTGCCCTGTTGGGCGGTTCGGTGCTGGCGGCAAGCAGCCACTTCGCATCATTTTTTATCGGCTTGGAATCGCTCAGCGTCTCTTTGTTCGTGCTGATAGGCTATTCTTTCGAGCGCTCGAAATCCCTGGAAGCGGCGATCAAATATCTGGTCTTATCGGGCGTTTCTTCCGCCTTCCTGCTGATGGGGATGGCGTTAATCTATGCGCAATGCGGAGCGCTTGATTTCATCAGCATCGGACATTACATTGCCGGCCAGCAGAAGTTCAATGCCATGGTTTTAGGCGGCATGATTTTCATCGTGGCCGGCTTGGGTTTCAAGCTGTCGTTGGCGCCGTTTCATATGTGGACTCCCGATGTCTATGAGGGAGCGCCTGCGCCGGTGGCGGCATTTGTAGCTACCGTTTCAAAAGGGGCCGTTTTTGTGCTGTTGTTGCGCTACTTCATCACTTCCGGCGGCTATTTATATTCTTCCATGCATACCGTTTTAAGTGTTATTGCCGCGGTAACGATCTTGGGCGGTAATTTATTGGCATTGCTGCAACAAGATGTCAAACGGTTGCTGGCGTATTCATCTATCGCTCATATGGGCTATCTGCTGGTCGCATTCATCGCGGGCGGCAGTATCGCCCCGGCTCTGGTTGTGGAGTCGGTTACTTTTTATCTGATCGCTTATTTCATTGCTACTCTTGGCGCTTTCGGAATCGTGTCGATACTTTCCACGGCACAGGCAGAGGCAGCGGAACTTTCATTTTATCAAGGGCTATTCTGGCGCAGGCCGTGGCTGGCGGCGGCCTTTACGCTGATGCTGCTGTCGCTGGCGGGTATCCCGCTGACGGCCGGTTTTATCGGGAAGTTTTATATTTTTGCGGCGGGTATTGATGGGAGATTGTGGGGGCTGCTGCTTACGCTGATCATCGGGAGCGGTTTAGGGCTTTATTATTACTTGAGAATTATCGTGGTCATGTCGACGGGCATGGAATTAAGCGTAAATGATGACGGTAAGCCGGCTTGCAAATGGATTTCCTATGCGGCACTGGCGGTGTTAACAATGCTTGTAGTCTGGTTCGGTATTTATCCCGGATATGTGATGGATTTTATTCAGTCATCGTCGGGTACGATGGGGTAATTCCAACGTGCCGCGGTTGGCGCTGCATCTCATACGGGACAGGCTCATTCCGGTCCCGCTGCCAAGGCAATCGCCGCGCGTTGGTTTTTGGTGAATGAGAGCGGCGGAAGGCGATCTTCGAGCAGGGTATCGACGATGGTTGCCGAGGCAGTGGGTTTGGCAAAACGCAAGGCATTGGCTTTCATTCGAACCAGCCTGTCCGGATCTTCCAGCAACCGCCCCAATTTAAAGGGGAGTGTGGTCAAGTCGTTGCACTTGACGGCGATACCCTCTTCCAAAAGATGGTCGCTGTTTCTTTCCTCCTGCCCTGGGATGGGCGATACCACGCACATCGGCAGTCCGCAGGCGATAGCCTCGGAGGTTGTCATACCGCCGGGTTTGCCTATGAAAATATCGGCTATTTTCATCAGCTTGTGCATTTCGTCCGTGTAACCCAGAACCTTAAACCCGGCGCTTCGGCTGTCGACCAATTGTAAGACGCGCTGTTTCAGGTCATCGTTGCGTCCGCAGATAACCACCGTCTGTGCGTCGCTATTCAGCTTGAGCATCCGTTCCACCATGTATTCGGTAGATCCCACGCCCAAGGCGCCCGCCGACAGCAGCAGAACCGGTTTTTCCGGATTCAATCCCAATCGAAGCCGTTCTTCTTTGCGGTTGACCGGTTGTTGAAAAACAGGGTCGATGGGTATGCCGGATACGGTGATTCTTTCGCTGGGAATCCCGAGCATTTCGAGATGTGCCCTGGTTTCATCGATAGCGACAAAATAGCGATGGAATGAGCGCGACAACCACATCGCATGAAAATCGAAATCCGTCACCACAATGGACAGCCGCGCTTGCAACTGCTGGGTCGCTATCAGGTGGGAGATGATCCCGGCAGGCATGTAGTGGGTGCAGACCGTGATGTCCGGGTCGAATTCCCGGATAAACCGCACCAGCGGCTTGGTGTTCAGCCGGTCTATCATGTGCCGCATTCTGTCCGTGTGCCAGGGTTCATCGCTGGTTTTATACCACCAGCCGAGAAAATTAGGCGCAGATCGCACCAGCGACGTATAAAAACTGGAATAGAAATCCCGGAACAGCTTGTTAGTGTATTGCAGCGCATCATTATTAATGACTTCGGCAACCCGGCCGTCAGCGGCAAAGGATTTCTCCAAGGCTTCGGCCGCTTTGATGTGGCCGGTTCCCGCCCCCGCCGACATAATCAAAACCCGTTTTTTCATCGGCGTGTAGCGAATCTGTCTGATTGGTTTGATGTCCCGAAAGGATAGCCGCGCATCCTCGCGGTGAATAACGGAGCCGGGTGCCGTCTTGGCAGATGATATGCCTTGTTACCCATCCTGGTCATGCCCGTGTTTTTTGAATAACCAGCCCATTGTACCCGACACAAATAGCCCAAATACGATCACAATCGTATTCACCGACAATCCGGCCTTAATCATCAACGCATAAGCCCCAAGCATCAATAAAATACTGAGGTTTTCGTTGAAGTTTTGCACCGCGATAGAGTGTCCCGAGCCCATGAGTTGGTGACCCCGGTGCTGCAGCAGTGCGTTCATCGGTATCAAAAAGCTGCCGGCCAGGACGCCGATCAATATCAGCATTAACGCCGCCAGTTGCCAATCGGTCACTAAGTCCATTCCTAAGACAACGAATCCCATGGCTATCCCCAAGGGTAATACATTTACAGCATGCTCCAACGGTACGGCCTTGGCCGCTACCACAGAGCCGATGGCCAGGCCTACCGCAACTAATGCAGTCAATTGAGTGGCTTGTTCCATATTGAATTGTAGCGCAACCGCAGCCCAGGCGAGAATAATGAAACGCAAGCTTGTTCCCGCTCCCCAAAACAGCGAGGTTACCGCAAGGGATACCTGTCCCAACGGGTCTTTCCACAGCAGCAGGAAACTTTGCCAAAAATCCGCCAACAGGAACCCCGGCGTTCGGCGAGGCAAGGTGTGCTCAATGGGCAGTTTGGGAATATAGCAATTGAGTATCGCCGCAACGAGATAAAGGCCAAGAATGACAAAAATCGCGAATTCGGGTGCGGTATCGATGCCGCCATTGAACTCAAGCCCGCCCAGTTGCTGGACAACCTGTTCCTCCACACGGTGGCCGAGCAATAATCCGCCGAATATGGCGCCCAGAATGATAGCGGCAACGGTCAGGCCTTCCATCCAGCCGTTTGCCCATACTAATCTATGGGTCGGGAGGTATTCGGACAAAATGCCGTATTTTGCCGGCGAGTACATAGCCGCGCCAATGCCGACAAAACCATAAGCAAGCAGCGGATGCAAACCCAATAGCATGGCGGCGCAACCGACTATCTTGATGCCGTTACTGATGAACATGACCTGTCCTTTCGGCAGCGCATCGGAGAATGCGCCAACAAACGGGGCGAGCACGATAAAGGCGAACACGAAGAATTGCTGTAATACGGGTGTTTGCCAGGAGGGAGCGTCCAGGTTTTTGAGTAGCGCGATAGCGGCGAATAGAAGCGCATTGTCCCCCAGCGCTGAAAAGAACTGTGCCGCAAGAATGGTGTTGAAACCGCGATTCATAGGATGTGTGCCCTGTGCGACTCTGTGGAAACCAGAATCATTGCACTCTAGATGGTTAAAAGGTCTATTTAATTTAGTTTATTGATTACATATTTAAGCGATAAGCCTTAACCGTTCGCCTTGGTGATATAGCATCGTGGGTTGCCGCCGAATAAGTGAGATAGCTGGCGGGGCGTTTATGCTTCCATAACGGCTTACCCTTAAACGTACTCCTATTAATGTCACCGGGATTTTTTAGCGGTCGCCACAGTCCAAGTTGGTAGCCGGTTTATCTATCCAGGACGGTTATTTCGGCGGACTCGTCATGGACACCGGTTGTTTCAGTCTTATGCCACTTTATGAGTTCCAACGTTCCATTGGAATGCTCCACTATGGCGGTGCAGCTTTCCACGAAGTCCCCCGTGTTGATATATAAAAAACTGTCTATCTCCTTCATTTCAGCGTGGTGTATATGCCCGCAAATAACGCCGTCCAGGTCCTGGTCTTTAAGTGTGTTGACGATGCTCTCTTCATAGTCGGAAATAAATTGAACCACATTCTTGACTTTGAATTTGACAAAGGCGGCAAGGGAGAAGCTTGACTGCATGCCAAACCAACGCCTGACTATTCGTAGAAGGCGGTTAACTTCAATCAGAAAGTCATAGCCGTCACTGCCTAGTTTGGCAAGCCACTTGTGGCATTTGGCAATGGTGTCATATTCGTCGCCATGGACAACCAGAAACTGCTTCCCTGTGGATGTGACATGCACATCTGAATTTTTAACGATGATGTCGCCAAAGACATAATTGTCGTAATGCCTGACGTTTTCATCATGGTTGCCTGGGATATAGATGACCTGAGTCCCATGTCTGGCCTTGCGCAGGACTTTTTGAATCACTGTATTATGATCCCTGGGCCAATACATTTTTTTAGAAAGCGCCCAAAAATCGATAATATCGCCCACTAAGTAAAGCTTTTCGCTCTCATTATACTTTAGAAAATCGAGCAGCACATCGGCCTGGCACTGGGTGGAGCCAAGGTGCAAATCGGAAATCCAGATTGTTCGATAGCTGTTAGTATTCATAATCAAACTTTTAACATGGTATTACAAGCACGACGATAACGTTTTAATCGGTATTCATTAAGTTCTCGCGGCCCACCAAAGCTGTTTAATTGTTTTTGTATAGCCATGATCATGGGTAATGTATCCCGAAAGGCAGTTTTGGTGTCAGGGAACAGTATTCACCAGACAGGAAAAGGGTTGCCCAAGAAATGCCTAGATTATTGAGATGTTAACAGATGCAAATGAAAATTCTGTTACAAGTTGGCAAAACGGTACTCTTGGTCTGTTGAAATAAGTGAAAAACCAGTCGAGTAGTCCAAAAGCGGAAGTGTGAAAAGAGGCCGTACGCCATGATCTCCGGAGCTTTCATTTTTAGCAGGGCAAAATAATCTCTCTAAAATCTGTGGATAAACCTGTCTTTAATTTGTCACATTGTTCTTCAATCTGGCGTCACCTTCGGAATTGAGTTACATTGAATAAAAACGGCCAGTGCAACGAGACAGGGGCCGGTTTGTGAATGTGGCTGCTTGCTTGGGCCGGAATGCTGAAAACAAGCTTTCGCATCACCTATGAAATATCTTTTTTAAAACATGAATGAGGAAAAAATGCGTAAATTTTTAACATTAACACTCGGTATTGCGGCTTTAGCGATAGTTTTTTCTGCAAAAGCCGAACCTGTCAGTATTCCTGAAAAGGTTGCTGCGGATATTCTAAAAAGGCACCCGAAAGCCCATGAGTTGCAAGCCAGTCATGAAAAGCATTTTGGCGTAGAATTATTGGAGGTCGTCTTCAAAGAAGAAAAGGATGAGCCGTATCTGGAATTGTTCACTCATGATGGTCATTTATTTGCGAATGAATTGCTAATAGAAGATTTAAGTGAAGTTTCTCCAGCCGTTATCGAAGTAGTAAAACAACATTTCCCCAAATACGAGCTTAAAAAAGCTGAATTGATTGCCAATCCCAACGGTGTCGGCGAAGAATACGAAATATATCTCGTTGCCGATGGCGCAAATTGGAAAGTATCTATCAACGGCCAAGGCGGCATCGAAGGGAAAGAACGTTATTAATCCACAACAGATGTATAACCATTATTTTTAGAGTAATTGCAATGAATACCCAGGAACGAGACCAACTCAATCAATTTCTTAAACAATTGTCGGAAGTCAAACTGACGGAAAAAAATGCTGAAGCCGAAGCGATGATTCGAGAAGCGGCGGCCCAACAACCGGATGCCGCGTATCTATTGGTGCAAAGAAGCTTGTTGCTGGAGCGGGCGCTCAATGAAGCCAAAACAAAAATCAGCGAATTACAGAATCAGTTGCAGAAAAACAGTTCAGCATCATCAACAGGCAGTTTTTTCGGTAACGATCCTTGGGCGCAGGCTTCACCTAAGGCCAGTGCCGTGCCTGGTGCAGGTAACTACCAGATACCCGCTGCGTCAACTGGAGCAGGTAATACCCAGTTTTCGAATGTTGCTCCGCAAAATACAGGATCAGGATCAAGCTTTCTCGGCAATGTTGCCACTACGGCTGCCGGTGTCGTCGCCGGTTCATTCTTGTTTCAGGGTATAGAAAACCTGATGGGGCATCATCAATCCGGCATCGGGCAACAGGCTTTCGACGACCGGCAACCGGCTGAACAGACTGTCATTAACAACTATTACGGTGATTCGGATCAACCGGCAATGGCTGACAATAACAACTACTCTCTGGCCAGCGACGATAGCGACAGCTTTTTTGACGACGGCAGTGACGCAGATTCGGACTGGGTTTAATCTGGCGCAATCGGGGTCACATCCAGCTGAAAATAATATCAACCGGGTGTCTTCCCGATATTTTCGGCGCACAAAAAAAAACCGGCATGGTTAGCCGGTTTTTTTGTGAGTTTTTTGAATTGACTTTGATCGAATAGTACTTATCCTTGAAACAGGCTTACTTGCCTTTAACGGCGTGTTCCTCATGAGTTTTGGCCGTTGCTTCGTGTTCTTTTGCAAGAGCTTCATGGTGTTTGGCTAAATTCTGATGATGTTTTGCCAACTTGTCATGCCCCAGTTTTTTATGTTCCTGAGCTAACGATTCATGGTGTGCCGCCATGCCATGATGGTACTCGGCCTTTTTCTTATGGTGCTCAGCGGCGGCAGTGTGCTCTTCAGGTGTCTTGGCTACAACATTGTGGTGGCCGGGATGTTCAGGCGCCGGAGTGACATCAGCATAGACGGCCGGCGCAGCTAGGCCAAGAACCATTACTAAAGGCAACATTATGGAAAAACGGCTATAGGTATTTTTAATCATAACTCTCATCTCCTGATCTTATATTTAAGTGAGTTTGTGGATCTTGCACTATCAAGTGCGCGGCCTCTCATTTTTATAGAGAGGTCTATTAAAAAACAGCAAATCTAATGCCATGTTAATATGCGACGCCTATCAACAGGAAAAGGATATTTTTTTAATAAATATCCGCAATAATGGTGGAAATGAACCATTGCGAAATGGGTTTATTCAACCAAATGTCGGTTAGCAAGTGTTTGTGAGCTAAACAAAAATCACGTCTGCCGTATAGGTTTTCCGGTATCCATGACTGCGCTGTGAAAGGCGGAAGAGGGGGCCGGCAAGAACTGTGCTGCCTATTGAAATTGATTGCAGGTAGCAATCAATTTCAAGATCGGCTGCAATGGGATGCTGAATGGCGATGGTGGCGGATCGCCAAGGACATCCTATTATTGGTTAGTGAAACGTCAATCCGATTTCGCATGGTTGAGCGCAACGGTTCTTTATCTATTAAATGGAAGGCAGAGTTATGAACAATTTATACAGGTCAAATGGGCTATCTGTCGGTCGGATGCTGTTGTTGGGCGCTTGTCTTTTATTAAGCATTTTTAACGTGCAAGCCATGCCCAGTTTTGCAAGGCAGACAGGTTATTCTTGCTCAGAGTGCCATACTCAATCTTTTGGCGCGAATTTAACGCCGTTGGGCCGTGATTTTAAATTGAGCGGTTATACACAAGGCGACGCCAATCCAAATGTCCCCGCACTCAGCGCCATGCTTAGCGGATCGTTAACGCATCTGCAGAAAGATGCCGATGCTCCGCCTGCGCCGGGATATACCACGAATAATAACTTAACTCTTGATAGTGCAGCGGTGTTCTATGCAGGGCGTATTATGAAAAACGTCGGCGCATTCAGTCAGTTAACGTACAAAGGCGTTGAAGATAAACTCGCCTTGGACAATACCGATATACGCTTTGCCGATAATCTGGATATCGGCGATTACACGGTTGATTACGGCATCTCTTTAAATAATAATCCCACGGTTCAAGACTTATGGAATTCCACGCCTGCGTGGGGGTTCCCTTATTCAGGCAACTGCGCGGTTCAGCCCTGTGTCGGGACTACTGCATTGATTGATGGCGGCCTTAGTGGCCAAGTCGGGGGCGGATCGTTTTACTCGATGCTGGACAACACGCTTTATTTAGAGGGTGGCGCGTATGTGCCGTTAGCCAAAAATATCCAAACTGGCGTTGGCGTATATGATCCGGCGCAAAACCAAATTGACGGCGCGGCACCTTACTGGCGGGCTGCTTTACAGAAAAATTGGAAAGGGCATTATTTCGAGCTTGGCCATTATGGAATGTCCGCCAAAGTTTTCCCCGGTCGCGATCAAAGCAGCGGCACCGACTCGTATACCGATGTAGCGGTTGATGCGACTTATCAGTACATGGCAAATCCAGTGCATATTTTTGAAGCGAAAACGACTTATATCTACGAGGACCAAAATCTTTCGGCAACACGTCTGGGTGCGGCAGGAGGTGCTTTGGATGCTACAGGGCGTACTTATCTAACCACTTATAAAATCAACGCAGCTTATACTTACGAACAGACGTATGGATTAACCTTCGCTTATAACAGGACATCAGGCACGCGCGACTTGTCGTTTTATCCAAATTATGGGGCAAATCGCCCTGACAGCGAATATTACACGGCGGAATTAGTTTATGTTCCATTCGGCAAATCAACATCGTTGATGGGATCGTTGCTGAATTTGCGCACTAGCCTGCAATACATAGGCTACACGCGCTTTAATGGCGACGGCGCAACCGCGCAAAATAACAATACCTTTATGGTTAACGGTTTGTTGGCTTTCTAATCTATCCAAGCCATGATGAATATAATAAGCGGATACTTTCGAATATTTGCGACTGAACCGTTAATACTCTTCCCGGATAACGACAATTTTCTAAGAAATTTAACCTAAAAATCAACAAGGGAACTTTAAATGACAGAACTGAACCGGGATTTCATGGCCATGACCCTTGGCAGACTCCCCGTGACCTATAAGGCATTGTATACGGGTTTTCTGCTGGTAATAGGTGTTGGGTTGATGATGGCGGGAGAGCAGATCATGCTAACCCATGGTATGGCGGATGGAAAACCAGGCTTGTCTATCAATGACATCGTTTATAGCTATTACGGTAACCGTTCCGGGTCCAAGTTGGAATCCGTGCTCACGGGTAAAATGAAGTCCAATGCGCCTGCGGAAGTCAGGTTTGCAATGATCCAATGGGCGCGCGATGGGGCGCCCACCGAACAGTGGGCTA
Source organism: Methylobacter sp. (assembly GCA_023229605.1). Classification (GTDB taxonomy): domain Bacteria; phylum Pseudomonadota; class Gammaproteobacteria; order Methylococcales; family Methylomonadaceae; genus Methylobacter_A. The sequence continues at coordinate 4,578 of JALNYY010000100.1, read as the reverse complement.
CTAAAATCGGTCCATTATTTGAGAAGAATTGTACGCCTTGCCATAACGCCGAATCCGGCTTGCCCGAAGTTGGCAAACTTGAAGTCGCAAAAAAGATTGCCGAGGTTGATCACGGTGAAAGCATAGCGACGCTGACACGAGTCTCGCATATCCACTTGTTTGGTATTGCATTTATTTTCTTTTTTGTAGGCCGTATTTTCGCGATGGCGGAGTTTAATCCCCTCTGGAAAGTAATCTTGATTGCCACGCCGTTTGCTTTCCTGGTTTTAGACGTCGTGTCATGGTGGCTGACCAAATATTGGCCTGCTTTCGCTTGGCTGACCATGATTGGCGGTATTGGTTATAGTATGGCGTCTACTGTCATGCTGATGACTTCGCTGGCCCAGATGTGGTTGCCTCGCTGGACGCAATGCGAACCAACGTTGTAAAAAACCTTGTTTGGCATTCCTGTCTGTACAAACCGGCAGTCGAACGGCCGGCGGGCAACGCAAGATAGCGGCAATGGGTTCTACGGGATTGTGGAGATGCAACTTTCGGCAGGCCGGTTGCGCTATAATCCGGCGGCCAGATCCTTGACAAAGCTTATGGGTTTGGTTCTCTAGCAGCGGACATGCTATCCGGAAATTCCCTGATCCGGGTGCGGCCGCAACCAAAATATCAATCCAAAGTAATTTACTATTAAACATTTTATGAGCCTATGACAGAGCTGAGCGATTATTTCGATTATCAGGTTGATGCCGACGGAAATCCCTATTTAGAGGTCTCCATTCGCGGCATTACCTTGCTACGCTTACCCGCGACGAATAAAGGTACGGCTTTTACCTTGCAGGAGCGGATAGAATTGGGACTTGACGGCCTGTTGCCGCCGCGCGTTACCGATCTTGAGATTCAGCTCGATCGGCTGTATGCGCATTATCTGAAACAGCCGGATGATATTGCAAAATATCTGTTTCTTAGGGCAACTCAGGAGCGTTCTGAAGTTTTGTTTTATGCCCTGTTGGAAAAGCATTTGGAGGAAATGGTTCCGATTGTGTATACGCCAACTATCGGGTTGGCCGTTCAGCAATTCAGCTCACTTTATACGACAGCACGGGGGCTGACCTTATCCATAGAAAATATCGATCATGCCGAGACGATACTGGAAAGCTACCCTTGGCATGACATAAGAATGATTGTGGTGACTGATGCATCCGCTATTCTCGGCATCGGCGACCAAGGCATGGGCGGCTTGGCTATTTGCGTCGGTAAGCTTGCCCTGTATACCGCAGGCGGTGGATTGTGTCCTTTTCAAACCTTGCCGGTTAATTTGGATGTCGGCACCAATCGCGCCGAATTGCTCGACGATCCGCATTACTTGGGGCTGCGCGAAAAACGATTGCAAGGCGAGGCTTATTTTAAATTGGTCGACAAGTTTATAGCAGCTGTCAGCAAAAAATGGCCGAAAGCCATCATCCAATTTGAAGATTTTGCTAAAAACGTTGCTTTCGAGGTATTGGCAAGATACCGAAATCAAACGCCTTGTTTCAACGATGACATTCAAGGAACCGGAGCGGCTGCATTGGCTGGTTTGCTGTCGGCTTGCCGGAAAAAAGGCGAAACACTCGCCGAACAGACAGTGGTTGTCGCGGGCGCCGGGGCCGGCGGCGTCGGCGTTGCATACGCCATTAAAGAAGGCATGGTGCGAGCCGGCCTTAGTGCGGAACAAGCAGCCCGGCAACTTTTTATCATCGATGGGCGCGGGTTGGTGATTAAGGGCATAACGACCGACGCCTATAAACTGCCGTTAGCGCAAAGTCCGGAAATATATCAAGATTGGGCGCTTGATGATGATCGGATTCCCACGTTGCTGGATGTCGTGACACACGCCAAACCCAGCGTTTTGATCGGTCTTTCGGGCATTGCCGGATTATTCAGCGAACCGGTTATTAAAACCATGGCCCAAAACCATCAATATCCTGTTATTTTCCCATTATCGAACCCGACTGCGAATTGCGAGGCGACTCCCAAAGACATCCTCGAGTGGACGCAGGGCAGGGCTATCGTTGCTACCGGCAGTCCTTTCGAAGACGTGGAGTATCAAGGCGGGCGCTATCCAATCAGCCAAGGCAATAATGCTTTTATTTTCCCGGGATTGGGTTTTGCGGCTGTGATCGGCGAATGCACTCGAATCAGCGATGCGATGGTTCTGGAATCGGCTTATGCCTTGGCCGATTACACGAAGGAAAACGTGCTTGATGCCGGCCTGATATACCCTTCGGTGGCCGATCTTAAAAAAGTCAGTCTCTTCGTCGCGACAAGGGTGCTGGCTAGAGCCCTCGAAGACGGCTCAGCCACCCGCCAAGACTTAAAAGGCATGAATCTTGAAACTTATGTGAAAGAGCATTTTTGGCAAGCCAAGCATTTGCCTTTCAAATATAAGGTGGTTAACGCCGCCTGATTTGAAAAAAGAGCTTGATGACTCAATAGCCGATTGCCGGCGCGTAAGTACGGCGCGCCCCGGCGGTAATTAAAGCGGCACACTGGACCCTGCGGAATTTACTACGTATACTTGGACAGGCTTGCTTTTCAGGTCATCTTTTCAGATAACCCAAGAAAAAAGAGACGGGTGCAGGGAAGAATTTCAGATAAGGTAATCGTAACGCTTAAGGCTGGCAATGACGTTTTTGCATTCAGGGTACAATTCCAAATTCAATCTATCGGCGAAAGACATGCTTGAAATCAGTCAGGAAATCAGTCGGGATTTTACGCCATGTTTTTCAAGTCAGATGCCGGAACTTGTCGAAAAAATCAGGCTTACGCCAAGGGAGTTATTGGATATTGGCGAGGAAATAGGCCGAGATTTTGCGCCGAAAGCGTCTTACAGCATCCCCGAACTGATACTGTTACCGGTCGATCCCGAGCATCTTTATGCATATTGGAATCTTGGGGACAGCCGGTGGACTCCTGAGCCTGATAACGAACTTACCTTAAGAGTCTATACGCAGCCCGAAGAACAGAGCGCTGATACTCAAACACCATTATGGTTCGACGTAGCCGTCGACAGCCCCAATACCCGCCAGCAAGTGTCCTTGCCAGGCCCGGTTGACGAGACGGCTTATTCTGCCGCCATCGGCAAATATTGTGCAGATGACAGCTTTATCGTATTTGCGCACTCGAACATTATTCATGCTCACCATGGATATACTGCGCAGCATCAGGATCATCAAAATCCCGCGGATGGCCTGAGCAAAAGCGCCTCAGGTCTCGGCATCAGCAAATAAGCGCGATGGAAAAAAGCCTACCGCGACTTGGGCAAGGGGCCCTGAGCATTATTCTCCATGCACATCTTCCCTATGTGCGTCACCCCGAGCATGACAGTTTTTTTGAGGAGAACTGGCTGTTCGAGGCGATGACCGAATGCTATCTGCCGTTAATCGGCGTACTCGACCGCTTACATGCGGATAACGTCGATTACCGTCTGACGCTGTCATTGTCGCCGACGTTGATATCGATGCTGCGCGACGACTTGCTGCAAACGCGTTTCCTGAAATACCTGCATAGCCGTCTGGAATTGGCCGAAAAGGAAATCATCAGGACCCGCGAGCAACCGGAGTATCAAAAGTTAGCGCGGCTGTACCGGCGCTTTTTTCTGAATGTGTTGGACACTTACCAGAATCGTTATCAAGGCGATTTGCTGGCGGCTTTTATAAAACACCAAGCCGCCGGCAAGCTTGAGTTGATAACGACTGCCGCGACCCACGGCTTTTTGCCGTTGCTGAATGTCAGCGAAACCGCAGTCCGCAACCAGATCAATGCCGGCATCGCAACGTTTAGGGCCGCGACAGGCAGCGCCCCGAGCGGTTTCTGGCTGCCCGAATGCGGCTATTATCCGGGGCTTGAGACGGTGCTGGCCGATGCCGGGATCAAGTATTTTTTCGTCGATACGCACGGCGTTATGGATGCAAGCGAACAACCCCGCAACGGCGTTTATGCGCCGATAGCTTGCGATAACGGTGTCGCAGCCTTTGCGCGCGATCCCGAGTCGTCGCAGCAGGTCTGGAGCGCCAAGGAAGGCTATCCGGGGGATTCAGATTATCGCGAATACTATAGCGACATCGGTTTCGAGCGGGAGCTGGATTATATCGCGCCCTATATTCTGGACCGGGAAACCCGCATCAACACCGGAATCAAATACCATCGCGTGACCGGCGGTAACCTGCCCAAGGAAATTTATAATCCGAGACAGGCCAAGGCGAAGGCGTATCGGCATGCCCGGGACTTCATCGATAAACGCCGGGGCCAAATCGACCGGCTTGGCGCTACGATGGACAGGCCGCCGGTTATTGTCGCGCCTTACGATGCGGAACTGTTCGGCCATTGGTGGTTTGAAGGCACGCACTGGCTGGAATGCGTGCTGAGATTGGCAAGCGAAAACGTAAGCGGCGTTCAGCTGACCAGTTGCGGCGATTATTTAAAACAGCAGCCGGCGGCCCAGGTTGCCACGCCCGCCGCATCAACGTGGGGCGCTCAGGGTTATTCCGGGTACTGGATCAATGAAACGAACGACTGGATTTATCCGTTGCTGCACAAGGCCGAGCT
>JALNYY010000259.1:531-3014 GCA_023229605.1 Methylobacter sp. | reverse complement strand
TTGATGCACGTTGAATAGCAACGCGATGGAAACCGCAAAAGTGACCAGAATGGGCCAGAAATCGCACAGCACCGACCATGTCGTGTGATTGACGCTCATCGCCGTTTCGCTGATGCGATGGGCCAACGCGCCCGCAAAATGACTGCCGAAATAACGCGGCGCATGATATTGCAGATAGGCGTACAAGGCTTTTGTAGTGCGCTGGCGCAAGCGCGGCCCCATGATAATCAACACCGCGCCGCTCCCCCGGCTAAACAGGATTTCCGCCACATTCAAACCCGCCAACAGCAACAACGGCCCGCGTAGACTCTCCAGCACCGTCGCGCCTGACAAATGGGTCACGCCGTCCATAATGGCTTTAATCGCATAAGGCACCAGAATACTGCATGCCGCCTGCCCGGTTTCCAAAAGCATCATCAGGAAAATCCAACCGCGAAAACCGGCTAAGCAGTACACAATAAACTTAACGATACCGGTGGGCAAAGGCGGGGCGTCTGCGGCTCGTTGAAAGGGCGCGTTGTTAGGCATGGCTCAAGAAATATCGGGGAAAGAGCCGACATTATAATGGAAAGTGCGGCCATGCAGGCTTTCCGGCATCGCGTTAAGTCATTGAGATAATGTGAGACCGGCGCGACTACAAATGGGTTCGCCCTGCCCTGCAAACACAGGTATCAGCTGTCGATAATTTCCAGGCAGGCGGTCATCGTATGACGGATTATGAAAAACGTCATCGCTATCGGGTAAAGCATGTAGTGGCGGCTAATCAGCAGACTAATCAGCACAAACACCACAATCGTACCGATATTAAAATAACTGTTTTTTTCCAGGTGTCGCAGGTGCCGGATAGACTCCAGGTCGAAATATTCACTCTTGTTGATCAAGGTTAGCGTCACGATTGAGGTTAACAACGCGAAATACAGCGGGAAGAAAAAGAACATCGGCGCATCGTAGTTGAACTCCTGCATCCAGTACGCATACCAGACCAACAGGCCGCTGGTGGCAAAGCCGTCGTGCCAAATAACGGTGGGAGCTTTTTTAAAATAGCCTGCCAGCAGACTGGCAGCCATCAGCGCCAAGCCGACGCCCAAAGCTACCGGCGTGGCAAGTAACGGTAGAAATTGGTTTTGGTTCTGTACCAGAGCCGCCAGAGACACGCTGCAAAGAATAAATCCGATCATGATCAAATATCGTGTGAATTTTCTCGGACTATAACATCGTAGGGGGAGGAACAGAAATCCAAAACAATCAATTATCCAAAAGTGTTGTGGTTGTTAGTATCGGGTATTGAAAGAGGGCAATGTCGATTTTCGGCCAGTAGCGGTCACTCAGGCTACAACCTTCATCTTACTAATCATGCCTAGTTCGTCGGGCCGTAAGGTCAGCACTGACACGCCGGAAGCTGTAACGGCAACGGTGTGCTCGAACTGTGCGGAAAGCGACCCGTCTCTCGTCACAACAGTCCAACCGTCAGCCTCAGTTCTCACACTCCGTCCGCCTTGATTGAGCATCGGCTCGATCGTAAAAACCATGCCCTCACGGAGGGCGAGGCCAGTTCCCGGCTTTCCGAAGTGCAGAATCTGCGGTTCCTCATGCATCTCCCGGCCGATGCCGTGACCACAATATTCACGCACCACAGAATAGCCATTTCGCTTGGCATGACGTTCGATCGCCCAGCCTATGTCTCCGAGCCGCGCGCCCGGGCGAACCGCCAGGATGCCCTTCCACATGGCTTTGTAGGTGGTCTGGACCAATCTCTTAGCGGCTAGATTTACCTCACCAACGAGATAAGTTTTGCTGGAATCTGCGATATAGCCATTCTTTTCAAGCGTGATGTCGAAATTGACGATGTCGCCGTCCCGAAGCACGTTGGATTGCGATGGAACGCCATGGCAGACCACATCATTCACCGAAGAATTTAACGCAAACTCATAGCCATATTGGCCCTTGCTTGCTGGTCGGGCCTGGAGATCATGGACGATAAATTGCTCGACCATTTCATCGATCTGAAGTGTCGACATGTCGGCGAGCGAGGTTCTATCCAGCAGCCCGAACACCGACGCCAGCAGCCGGCCGGATTCGGCCAGCAACGCCAGCTCCTGAGGTTGCTTCGTCATGCTTCACTCACAGCCAGTGGCTGAGCCGAAACGCCTGCTGAATTAAACTCGCGCTTGATGATCTCATTGAAACTGAGCGTCGGATTGGTCTCGCACAGCATGCCGACCCTGATCCAATAGCCAGCCTGCGCATTGATCGAACGACACGATACTTTGATCGCCCTGCGCACCTGACCGTGCAAATCATCATCTATGTTTACAATACCCATTGGTTTCTCCATGTACGATTCGTATATAGATAATATATGCTTCGTATATGAAGAAGTCAAGGGCAGCGTCGGAAGCACCTCAGCCCTAGGTCCGCTAAGGGTCGAACTGAGACTGATACAGCTGAGACTCAATTTAGAAGCTATCAGATCAGGATCAGAG
>JALNYY010000259.1:0-521 GCA_023229605.1 Methylobacter sp. | reverse complement strand
TGTTCCGGTCTACGATGCCTTAAAATATTCCAAAGCCATAAACAGCGCGGCAATCGAACGGGCTTCGGTGCATTCCCCGGTAGCCAGCAATTCATTGATATTGCGTAATTTCCACGGAACAACTTCCAATTCTTCCGGTTCGTCGCCTTCCAGTTTTTCGGCATATAAATCCTGGGCGAGGACAATTTCGGTCATGTGTTCCAGATAGGACGGCGCGATAGAAAAAGAGCTTAAGTGATGCAGGCTTCTGGCGCCAAAGCCGACTTCTTCTTTAAGTTCCCGGTTTGCGGCATCCAGAAAGGACTCCCCGGCATCGGTCCTGCCTTTGGGTAGGCCCAGCTCATAGCGGTGCACACCGGCGGAATATTCCCTGATCAACAACACCGTTTCGGCGTCCAGCATAGGCACGATCAGCACGGCGCCGCCCGATTGACAGCGGGCCAGGCGTTCGTAGTTTCGCAGTTCGCCATTGGTAAATTCAATATCCAGCGATTCGATGCGGAATAATCGGCTGGTAGCGA
>JALNYY010000258.1 GCA_023229605.1 Methylobacter sp. | reverse complement strand
AAAAGCTGTCCCGCTCGGCAATAAATTCAAGCTCGCGCTCGGTCAATTGATTTTTGGCGTTTTCCGACATCTCGAAGCCTTGATTGGCTTGACGGCTGCCGTACAAACTTTGGGCCGCTTTAACACTAGGGGTAAAGGTAATTTCAGCAAATGCATTAGCCATCGGCGTTCTCCATAGAAACCGGCGGCGCAGGACACCGCCGGATGATTGCAGCAATGATGTTTACGCGGCGACTTTAAGCGCAATTTTCGGAAAATCGATTTCCACCCGGCTGGCTTTGCCTATCATATTGGTTAACACATTCATGCCGGCATGGGTGATGATTTCGACAATTTCGCCATCGCTATAACCGGCGTTACGCGCTTCGGTAATTTCGGCCGTGGTGACTTCGCCCATATTTTCAACCAGCGAGCGGGCAAAGCGCACGGCGACAGCGGCTTTCTGGTCTTGGCTGGTACCGGCGCGGTTAGCTTCGATCTCGGCGGCGTTTAAACCGGCTTTACGGCCAATGGCGGTATGGGCGGATAGGCAATACTCGCAAGCATTTTGTTGCGCCAGACCCAAGGCTATACGCTCGCGGGTTTGGGGTTCCAAACTGCCTTCATTTGCGATGCCATGCGGGCCCAGAAAAGCGCGCAGGGCGGCAGGCGAATTGGCGAATATTTTTAAAAAGTTGGGCACCATGCCCAGTTGAGAGTGGATAGCGTCAAATAACGCTTTTTGTTCGGGATTGGCGGTTTCGTGGGTGACGGTATTAATACGGCTCATGATGATGCTCCAAAAAGTAAGGTTGAGACAGTTGTTTTACCCGTTGCGTTACGAGCGGGGCTAGTTTATGAAATTCCACTGGAGAGAAGAATAGCCATAAATTACAATATACTATTCCAATAATAGGAATAATTAATGGACCGATTACAGTTAATGACGGTGTTCGTCGCCGTTGCGGAAGAGCAGAGTTTCGCCGGTGGCGCACGTAGGCTTAACATGTCGCCGCCGGCAGTGACCCGCGCTATCGCGGCGCTGGAAGACCGGCTGGGTATCAAACTGCTTACCAGGACGACTCGCTATGTGCGCGTGACGGATGCAGGGCAGCGCTATCTCGAAGATGCCCGGCGCATCATTAGTGAGGTAGACGAGGCCGATGAAGCCGCAGCAGGCATCAATGCAGAACCGCGCGGTCAGCTGGCAATCACGGCGCCGGTGTTGTTCGGCAAGCTATTTGTGCTTCCCGGTATCGTCGATTATTTGCAACGCTACCCCGATATGGAAATATCCGCCGTATTTCTGGATCGGGTCGTGAACTTGCTGGAGGAAGGTTTTGATGTCGGCATACGGATCGGCGAACTGCCGGATTCAAGCATGAAGGCCATTCGAGTCGGCGCTATCCGTCGGGTTGTCTGCGCTTCGCCCGCCTATCTGGCCAAGCACGGCGCACCGGACAAGCCGGCGGATCTGGCGAACCACCTCGTGGTTGCATCCAGCGCGGTTTCACCGGCTATGGAATGGAAATTTGCCGAAGGACAAGTCGTCCGGGTCAAGCCGCGTTTATCGGTGACCAGTAACGATTCCGCGATTGCAGCCGTGTTACTGGGAATGGGGGTTACCCGGCTATTGTCCTATCAGATTGCCTCTTACCAAGCATCGGGGCAACTGCAAACGATTTTGAGCGAATTCGAACCGGAGCCTTTGCCCATTCACGTCATACATCGCGAAGGCCGTTATGCTTCGGCAAAAGTCAGGTCGTTTGTTGATCTGATGGTGGCTAAGCTCCGGTCGGATCAAGCGCTAAAATCAACCCAATGACTTTCGCACTTCGCATCGTTCCCTCGCGGAGAAACTGTGAAAGCGTTATCGCAAGCCATGCTTTATGATATGTATTTCACAGTTAACAAACGCTCATGACGTCACGCCCCTATCAACCGGTATTAAACCGACAGCAAGAAATGTTGCTGCTGCCTTGCGTGGATGAATACGTCAGCCGGAATAATCCGGTGCGAGCTGCGGTTCCAGTCGTTTAAGTCTGGATGCGTGACTGATTCAACAGCGATTAAAATAGAGGTTATTTGTACGGCAATGTCAGAAAAGCCATTAACCATTCATATAGCTGCAAAAAAAGCAGGCATTAGTATTGAAACGATACGCTATTATCAACGTATCGGTCTGATTGAAAAACCTGAGAAACCGTTGTCCGGCTATCGCGTTTATTCTGAAGACCTTATAGCAAGGTTGCTGTTTATTCAACGAGCTAAAGAACTCGGCTTTAGTCTTACTGAAATTTCTACTCTTTTAGCTTTGGGGGACAGTAACTGTGCGGAAATAAAAGAACTTGCCACGCACAAGTTAGCCATAGTCAACAACAAGCTTCACGATTTACAAGCCATAGCCAACACATTGGAAAATCTCATTCAATCGTGTGAATCCACTTCAAGCCATCAGGGATGCCCTATTATTACGGCTATTTCAAAACGCTAATTGTCACTTGACTCTGTACTTAGGTACAGAGCTTATACTTCCCCCAACACCGCTAACAAGTTTCAGGAATTGTCTATGTCAGAAAAATTCAGCCTTCCATTGATAGGCGGTTTGCTTGCGGGAATTGCTACATCACTTTGTTGCATTGCTCCTCTGGTTTTATTGTCACTGGGCGTTGGTGGCGCATGGATTAGCAACCTAACAGCACTTGCCCCTTATCGTCCTGTCTTCATCGTTTTGGCTTGTGCCATGCTGGTTATTGCTTATTTTCAGCTTTATGAAACAACAGACAAACAACGCTGCGAAGAGGGTAAAGTTTGTGCAGAACCGTCGACGCAACGTTTATATAAAAAACTATTTTGGTGTGTTGTGGCGGTGGTTCTGGTTGCTATCGCATCGCCTTATTTAATTTCAATCATTTATGGGTAATGGTATGAAAAAATTTGTTTTTTTATTGTCGTTAATTCAATCCGGGATGTTATATGCTGCTGAACAAGCCGTAACATTATCTGTTCCAGGTATGAATTGCCCTATCTGTCCTAT
>JALNYY010000099.1 GCA_023229605.1 Methylobacter sp. | reverse complement strand
ACCGGCTATATCAAGCGCAACAGTTACCCCCAGAGACCAGCCCAGCCAGCAACAGCTTTCGCCGGGCACGGCATTAACCAACGCGTCGCCAATCCGTTCCAGCGTAAACGGATCGATTTTTTCGCTGCGCCCGTGTCCCGGCAAATCGATACAGGTAACCCGGTAATTTTGCGCCAAATGCTTGGCGAACTCCCGCCAGATACCGGTGTGCATAGCCCAGCCATGCACCAACACAATAGGCTTGCCTTTGCCGTATGTTTCCAGGTGAATTTTCGTCACTTACGGCCTACGATTATTTTGGCGAGCGCGTCCAGCAACCGGTCGACATGCCGCTCCTCATGCAGGGCTGAAAAAGTCACCCTCAGTCTTGCACTGCCTTGAGGCACTGTTGGAGGACGAATCGCGCTGACCAGAAATCCGGCATTCAATAAAGCGTTGCTGATGTCTACGGCTTGTTGACTGTCGCCGATTAAAACAGGCTGAATAGCCGACGATGACGCCATCACCCGTAACCCGAGCTGCTCTGCGCCCAGCCTGAACCGTTCGGACAGTGTTTTAAGCTTGTCCCTGCGCCAATTTTCTTCGATGGCGATTTTCAAGCTTGCCCGCGTCGCCTCGGCAACCGCCGCCGGCAACGCAGTGGTATATATATAAGTGCGGGCTTTCTGGATCAGGGTTTCGATCAGCACCTCGGAACCGGCGACAAACGCGCCGAAAGTCCCCAAGCCCTTACCCAAAGTTCCCATCAGCACCGGCACATCGTCCTGGCCAAGGCCGCAATGCTCCAAGATCCCGCCGCCGCGCTCGCCTATTACACCCAGCCCGTGCGCATCGTCAACCATCAGCCAGGCGTCATGGACTTTTGCGGCAACCGCCAATCCATCCAGCGGAGCAAAATCGCCATCCATGCTGAACACGCCGTCGGTCACAATCAGCTTGTTGCCGGCGGCGTTTTCCAGCTTTGCGCCAAGATCCGCCGCATCGGCATGCGCATAGCGCTTAAACCTTGCGCCGGACAACAGGCCGCCATCCAGCAAAGAGGCATGATTCAACCGGTCTTCAAATACCGTATCGCCGCGACCCAACAAAGCCGAGATCGCACCGATGTTTGCCATATAACCTGTGGAAAACAATAACGCCCGGTCACGGCCCGTAAACTCCGCCAGCTCTTCTTCCAACGCATGATGAGCAGCGCTATGTCCGCAAATCAAATGCGCCGAACCGCTGCCGACCCCGTAGCGATCCGCACCGGCTTTAAACGCTTCGAGCACATCGGGATGATTGGCCAGCCCCAGATAATCATTGCTGCAAAAATTGACGACAGCCCTGCCGTCGATTTCCAGGTTGATGCCTTGAGGGGATGCTGTGACCCGCCTTGATCGATACAAGCCTTGCCGGGCAATATCGTCTAGGTTGGTTGCTAACTCTGAAAATGGGGACGTCATAAATAACCTGTAATTACCAAATAGAACACGGATTAGACTGATATTCACGGATAAAACATAAAGCAGTTAAATCCGTATTATCTGTGTCATCCGTGTTCTATTCTATAATCGGCCGCTGTTAAGTACTTAAGCGTAACTCGAACCGCCGGAATGAACTCCAAGCCGGTCAAACAGCGCCAAATCACGGTTAGTCATCGGATTATCGGTGGTCAACAACTTATCGCCGTAAAAAATCGAGTTGGCTCCGGCCAGAAAGCACAGCGCCTGCATTTCATCGCTCATGTTATTGCGCCCTGCGGACAAGCGCACCCGCGACTTGGGCATCATGATTCGGGCAACCGCTATAGTTCTGATAAAGATGATCGGATCAAGCGCTTCGGTACCCATCAGCGGCGTGCCTTCAACCTGCACCAGCATATTGACCGGTACGCTTTCAGGATGCTTGGGCAGGTTTGCCAGTTCGATCAATAGATTGGCGCGGTCGACATCGCTCTCGCCCATGCCGACGATGCCGCCGCAGCACACGTTAATCCCGGCATCCCTGACCCGCGCCAGCGTATCCAGGCGATCCTGGTAAGTTCGCGTGGTGATGACCTCGGAATAATAATCTTCCGACGTATCCAGATTGTGGTTGTAGTAATCCAGGCCTCCCTCTTTTAACCGGGCCGTTTGGGCATCGGTCAGCATGCCCAAGGTCACGCAGGTCTCCATACCCAGCGCCTTAACGCCCTGAACCATTTCCACGACCCGCTCCACATCCCTGTCTTTAGGCCGACGCCAGGCCGCGCCCATGCAAAAACGCGATGCGCCTTGATCTTTGGCAAGCTGCGCCGCCTTCAACACCGCATCTACCGGCATTAACGCCTCGGGCGTCAAATCGGAATCGTAACGGGCGCTTTGCGGACAATAGCCGCAGTCTTCGGAACAGGAGCCGGTTTTAATACTCAGCAGGCTGCTGATCTGGACTTCATTGGGATCGAAATTCGACCTGTGTACAGTTTGCGCTTTAAAAATCAGATCATTAAAAGGCAATGCATAAAGCGCTTGCACTTCGTCCAACTGCCAGTCATGGCGAATTGCAGGGTTTGCAGACATTCTGTTAAGCTCCGGTTACGGTAATATTTAAACAAAGACAATCAATAATCTTGTCAACCTGTTCAAATGAAAATGGTATACAACTGGATCAATATTATACAGGATTACCTGCTGCCGCCTACCTGCATCTTATGCGGAAATCCGGGATACAATTCCCGCGACCTCTGCTTTTCGTGCTACACGCATTTGCCTAGAAATAATCAGTGCTGCTATCGCTGCGCAGAAATACTGGAAACACCCGCCACCGCTCCCGTTTTGTGCGGCCGCTGCCTGAGCCGTCAACCTGCCTTTGACGAAACTTACGCGCCGTTCATTCATCAAGGCGCCATCCGGCATTTGATCGGCAGCTTAAAATTCGGCGCCAATTACAAGAATGCCCGCTTGCTCGGCATGTTGTTGGCCGAACACCTGACAAATCTGTCTGGAACAGATTTGCATTTACCCGAAGGGTGTCGGGCAGGAAAGCCCGACATGAAACAAACCGCCGAACGCCCCGACCTGATAATACCGGTTCCGCTGCATAAAGCCCGTTACCGCGAACGCGGCTTCAATCAAGCCATAGAAATCGCCAGAACCGTCGCCAAGGAAATGCAGATTCCGCTGGATCTGACCAGTTGCAGGCGGCACCGCGACACGCCTCATCAAACTCAGCTACCCGCCAAAAAACGCCAAAAAAACCTGAAAAATGCCTTTTCGCTCATCAAGCCCGTTCATGCCCGACATATAGCGATACTGGATGATGTGATGACTACCGGCTCGACAGCCCATGAGCTGGCCTATGTATTGAAAAAGGCCGGGGCCGGCCGGGTCGATGTTTGGGTGTGCGCCAGGGCTTGATTCGCATCAATGCTAATAAATAGCTCAGCAAAAAGCTTGCCCTCTACCCGGCTAATTTACTTCAAACCCTTGCGCTTTAAGCACGTGTTCGATTTCTGTTTGTAATTTACTTTCCAGTTCATAGTTACCTGCAAATTCAAATCGTAAGTCATTTGCATAATCTGACTTCAGCGCTTGTTCATTTGATGTTTTCCGCAACAAAATACATGGTTTATTCTGCCCACGAGAGTAACCATATTCATAGAGTACATTTGCATTGTTGTCCGTAATATCAGCAATAAAAATGTCGCAGGTTTGAATTTTATTCAGAATGTCCGCAATAATATCGTGCGTTGGCGAATGGGTGCGCATAATGGGATGATAATGCAAATTTAATTGCGGGTTGGCTTGCTTGATAGTGTTAACCGCTTTTCCTAAAGCCATATTGAAATCAGTTACCTCTGGATCAGAATAATAGGGCATTGCCATAAAAATCCAAACTTGTGACCCATGCACCTTATTGAATACATCAACAATACTGCCCACATCAATTTCTTTTATTTCATGAATGTGATTACGTAACACCCAGTTTTTAAAGGCTATCATTAATGTCATTTCATTCTGGTTATCTCGAAACGCAAAATATAAAAATGCAACTAAAAGTCCAACTTCATGACACGCATATAATTGTGATTCTTGCTTGTAAACAGCATTAACTACAGTCAGTTTTTGCTTAACTGTTTTAATAGCGGTGCTCTCGTCTATTAACTTATGCTCTTGAAGAAAATTAAATATTTTGATCAATACATTTAGTTTATCGCCATCGAATATATGACTTAGCGCACTTAAATAATCATGATCAATTTCAGGCGCTAATTTTTTAGCGTCAAGATAAGTCCAGCCAAAAATACGCTTTATCTCATCGTCAGAAAACCTGTTATTTTCCAAAATCGCCCTCAGATTTTCTTCTGAGGTAAGCGCTAACCCCTTGCTATTAATATTATGAAAAATAACGCTTTGCTGCTTGGCTTCGGCATCATTATCGCCCAGCAATATTAAGCAATAGGGAGTTTGAATATCAGAAGTTGAGACATCCAGCTTTTCAGCAGCACTTAACCGATGATTACCATCAATTCGCTGAAACAATCCATCCCCAAGAATATCAAGTACTTCAACGGTTACGATTCGTATTAGATCTTTATCGCGCTTATCGGATTTGCTGGCATAGAATTTATTGAATTGTTTGATGGACAAGGTCTTGCCTTTAGAATCAGATAAACTCAATAATTCGTTAGATGGTGAAAGGCTGATATTATCCAGATCAGGGTTCAGCGTGTAACTCAACGTCACTTCCGGAAAAAACACATACTCACGTTTGTTTAGATAATCCTCTAAATCTTGACGGTGTTTTTTTACCAAGTCACGCTGATATTGGTAATTTGGCCTGGATAATTTGGCTAATTCGCTAAGTTTTGCATAACCTCGAATGCAAATAAACCCGCCCAAAGACCGTTCTAAAATCCCTCTTAGTATCATGAAGTTTTCCCTTAGTGATGTGTATTATACCGTGCGTCTGAGTTTTAATAATGATCGGATTGTTGCGGCAATTGCAAAGATTCCGGGGCATCGTCACCTACTGCGAATGGGGCTTTGCCTGTCCACTGCACTGAATACTGTCCAAGGCGGCGTTTGCGTTCCAAGGTTTTACTAACGGCCTGACGCAGGCAATCAAGCATAGCCTGCGTGTCCGGGCTTAAGGGTGGGTTTGTCTGTTCGCTCATGATTGAGCCTCCCGCTGTAATAGAAGAAAAAAGTCAGGGTGTAAGATGGTGCGAACAACGCCAGCTTGTTGAAATACCAATTCAGGTCTTTCATCGCTATTCATAAAACAGCGCAGCTGATTAACCTTAGGCGCGAATATATTTAACAGGTTGTGCAGGCTACGCGGAAAACGCCGAATTAGATCTGCTTCCGGGATATTATGCCCACCGTGGCTAACGCGTTCCGCCACCCGCAGACGCGACATATCGGCGCTGGGCAAAGCCAGATAGATCAACTCCACCCGCCAGCCTGTCGATTGTAAACGTTCTACCAGATTGAGATAACTTCGTCCCGCGAGCGTGGTTTCAAAAGCAAAATCCTGACGTGCGGCAATACAGTCCTCAAGCTCGCGCAGGAATAAGCGGCTGGCGGCCAGCAAGTGCTGTTCCGGCGCCAGTGGCGACAATCCGGCGGCGATCAAGTCGGCGTTAATGAAACGTCGGCATCCCGCCACCGTGGGCAGGTATTCCAGCGCAAACGTGGTTTTACCTGCTCCGTTTGGCCCGGCGATAATCCAACAGGTTGGCATTTGCATATCTCCTCACTCACCCAAAATCATACGTTCAACTTCGGCCTTAGCATCGGCTAAAATTTGCGCGGCTTCCGCTTGCAATTGTTTGGCTGCCGCGCGGATTTGCGTAATGTGAGTAGCGATTTCATTTTGTTTTTCAAGTGTAGGAATTGGGGGTAAATATAAGTTTCTAATTCGCTCAAGTCCTAACTTCGGAATTGTTGTCTGAATATACCCAAGTTCAATTTGTTTTTGCACGATAGGTAGATTTAGCAATATCTCGAAAAATCTGGCAGTAATTGTGTTTGTTTTAATAGATATTTTTGCACAATTTTCAGTGAGAATTGCACGATTATCTTTTTCAATCCCTTCAACCAAGCAAATGCGTCCTATTGTCCCAGCAATGGAAATGGCAAGTTCGTTGTTCTTAATTTCATAGCGTTCTAAAAAGTCAAAAATTCTTTGGCTAATATGACGAATATCTTGAAAATTAATTTCACCATTATTATTTATGTCTGCGACTCGTAGATAAAAATAATTAGTTTTTTCATTTTCGTAACCCTCCCCTAATGGCAACCGTTTACCACCAGAAACAATTGCAAATGATGACAATTTACTAAAACCATTTAAATCAGGTAGCTCAACATAAAATTGTGAGTCAAGCCTCCCGCCAGTAATCTCACTAAACGGTACAGTAAACATACGCTTTTCTAGCCTAGTGTCCTGCTGTGGCAATATTATTCCCAACTCTGCCAATAAATACGCATTAATTCCTGCCAAGAGATCTTGAGCTTGTTGTTCTTTTTGGTTTTTTCTTATCTTTGCCGAATCAACAAATTGGTTTATTTCTAGCATTTTTTTTACATCAGGTATAACCAGAGGATATTTCCTTAAATTTGAAATAACAACGCGACCTCTTGTTGCCCCAGAATTTAAACGCCAAAATAAATCTTGCCCAATTTTCGTATTTATAAAATTAACGATGTAATTTGCAAGAACTGCATCGTTTACGACCACAGCTGCTAAATCGCCGCGAATATTAGCTTCCTTTATTGTTTCAGGTACTATGCTGGCAGCCCCCATTGTTGCGCCTGTTTTAGCAATAACAACATCATTTGGAAATACCGTTGAACGACTAATTTCTTGGTGTTTTGGGGGGGAAATGTAAATCAAACCGTCTAATTCAATAGTCCCATCTCCATGCGTAATGTCAGCAACCCTTAAAAAAGGTATGCCATTTTCAACGTAATCATTTGCTTTAACTGAGCTTCCAAAAGGACCGTCAACAATTTTTTTGCTGATTTCTTTTAAGGTTTTAACTGGATACTGGGATGCAGATAATCTGGTTAATAGTTCAAAGTGTTTAGGCTGGTAATATTCAACATCTAGTCTTGCATCCAAATCATGTCGTTTTATCAAAAATACTTTGTTTATATCGACTTGTGAGCTGAGCTTAAACTGACTCATGGCTCACCTGTTCTTGAATAAACCGCGCCAACTCTTGACTGATAAGATCTAATTCATTTTTCCCTGTTTGTTTGCCCGTAGCGTCATAACCAATATCCTCGGCTATCGCCATAAAAATCGGGTAGTCGGGCAATGTACTTTGTCTTTTAAGCAAATAAGCTTCTTCCAAACGCTCTTTGAGTTCATTGATCTGTTCGGTGTATTCGGCGCTCTTTTCGGCTTTCCAGGCTTTGTAGGCTTCGGTTTTTTTAAAGTCGCTCAGTTCGCCTTCAAATTGTGCGCCGGTTGCTTGGTCAATAACTGTTTTCTTTTCCTTTTCAATTCGAGCAACCTCTGATTGATAGCGGTTTTCGGTTAACAATGCTGTTTGCAAGCTGAGTTTTTGCTGTTGTAAAACGTGGGTTTTTTCTTCACTGTATTTGCGCAAAAACAGGACGCTGCTTTTTACGCCTGCGCCGGTAGCGGTAAAAGCCGTTTGCGGCAAGCTGACCACGGCAACGATGCGATACCAGTCTTCAATCTGGTCGCGCACGTATTGCAGGCTGCTATTGGTGAGTACGCCGTCGGGGATGACAATCGCCAAATAGCCGCCAGCGGTTAAGAACTGGTGGCATTGTTCGATAAACAATACTTCGGTGCTTTGGGTATCGCGGTTTTTGACTCCGCTGTTTTTAAGATCTAGCCAGGAGGTATCTCTTTGCCCGAAGGTGTAGGTGTCCAAATAGGCTTTTTCGGTCAGTTTTACCGCACTGCCAAAAGGCGGATTGGTGATAATGAAGTCAAAGCGGCCGTATTTAAAACCGTTGTTTTTGCTGAGTTCTTGCAGCTTGCCGTCTTTGAGCAAGCCGTCGGCGCTGATGACGTTGGTATGCCCGTCGTCATGAATGATCATGTTCATTTTGGCGGCACGGCTGATTTGCTCGTTGATTTCTATGCCGTACAAACGTTTTTCGGCAAAGTCGTGCCAGTGTTGCCAGTGTTCTTTGCTGTCCGGCTCGTAGAATTCATCAGCTTCGCGGCGCACTTTTTCCAAGGCGTGCAGCAAAAAACCGCCGCTGCCGCAGGAAGTATCCAATACCAAGGATTCATGAGTAATCGGCATCACATCGACAATGAATTTTACAATCGGGCGCGGGGTGAAGTATTGCCCAAAACTGCCGCGAAAGAATGAGTCCATAAAGGTCTCAAACGCACGGCCCTTACTGTCCAAGTCGGTTTTGTTCAGGTTGATGTCTTGCAAGTATTCAACAATCGTGCGCACCCGTTCGTGGGTGAGACGGATGTTGTCGCGGAATACTTCCGGGTCCTTTTTTCGTCCTTCTTCGTAGAGCGCGTTAATACGGACGAATAAGGCTTCGTTAGTCTTTCTCAGTGCGTCGCGTTGTTTTTCATCCTCATTTGCACCCTTGCCCTCTTCCTGAATAACCTGGAAATCATAGGGCTCGCCCTGTTTTCGGGCTTTGCGTTCGTCCCAAATCTTGCAAAAGATGAGCTTGTCCAATTCATCAAAGGCTTCTGACGGGTTGAGTTGCCCACCCGCCCATAAAGCATTATGTGCCAGCTTAAAGCGGCGGGTCAGTTCGTCCTCTGCAACAACATGTAACTCGAAAAACTTTTGTTCGCCTGTTTTGTGTTTCAGCTTGTCCGCACCTTTAACAAATTTATACGGCGCCAATTTGTCCACGCCGTAGGGCGGAATATCAGACTCGGATTTGCGTGTGTTTTTGCGTTTATCAACCTGAAAATAATCGTTTTTAATTTTCGATGTTACCCATACCCATTTGACATTATTGGGCAACGCAAAGGCGTATGAATAGGCTTGATTAACTGATTGTTTAAATTCGGCTTCGGAAACGTCTTGTTTTTTACACTCGACTAAAATATGCGGCTCCAAGCATTCATCATCATTGTAAACGACAATATCAGCTTCTTTTTTGCCAGAGCCCATCGTTACTATGACAAAGTTTTGTACGCGGTGTTTTGGGTAGCCGTATTCGAGGATCAAACGGCAATAAGCTTCGGCTTGTACTTGTTCTTCTGGATTGGTGTATAAGCGGCTTTTCTTTTGCTCAACATATTCGATGCGTTTGCCGTCATCGAGGATTTTAATCAGACCTTTTTCGATGCCGAGCTGTATGTAGTCAATTACTTGGTTTTCGTTCATTTATTACCTTGTTGAAGGGGATGGCAGGTTTTTTTAAAAAATAATCGATAACAAACTAGGTGTTATGCAAAAATTTGCTCTATGCGTTTCACAAATCTTCATCTGTCAAAACTTTGCAAACCTCAACCGGATGGATAGATGCACCAAAACTGATGCGATATGAGGTATTTTAACCACTAGGCAGGAAAAACCACCAAACTATTGCATTCTCCATCATTCATAAAGCAACGGGGTTGATGTGCCAGGTATACCTCAATGATCCGGTAGGTCTAGGCCTTCCAGTCATCGGCGGCGATCAGGTAACAATCGTCCTGCATGGTCGCGGCCCAGTAGTCCATCAGGTGCTGATAGACATCGTATTGTGCAATCAGCGGCTTGCCCGTGTAATGGGCCAGCAGGTCTTCGGCGAGCCGGGCAATGACGGTCTTGGGGTGGCAGTCCGCTTGCAGGCTTTTGAGTGTTACGACGCTCCGCTCCCGCCAGTCGGCAAACAGGGCATTCATGCTGCCGATGAAGCTGACGAACTCCGGGTGATCGTAGATGGAGGTCTTGACGGCTTGCTTGGAAACGGCCAGATCAAGGTAGCCGGGACGGTTGGCTTTGAACAGGGTCTGCCGAAGCTGAGGGCAAACATCCCAATACGGCTGCAAGGCATCCACGTCGGCGCCGGGTATTCCGCCTTTCAGATGCCCTTCAATGTCCTGGATGTCTTCCGCTTGCTGGCTGTCGATGTAGCGCGGGATATTCAGGTTGAACTCGTTCTTCTCAATCTCTTCTACGCCGACCATGCGCGAATATTTGGCAATCTCCAGCCGCTTGTTGAAAACATCGACGATCCGGTGAATGTCCATGTCGCGCAGGCGGTTTTTGTTGCCGTCCTTGATGTAGCCGCTGCCGGCGTCGATCATGAAGATGCCTTTGCGGGTATGGGCGTTTTCCTTGTCGATGACGATGATGCAGGCGGGGATGCCGGTGCCGTAGAACAGGTTGGCAGGCAGGCCGATGATGCCTTTGATGTAGCCTTTGCGAATCAGATTACGACGAATGTCGGCCTCGGCGTTGCCCCGGAACAGTACGCCGTGCGGCAGAATGCAAGCGCCTTTGCCGGTGCTTTTCAGCGAACGGACGATATGCAGCAAATAGGCGTAATCGCCTTGCTTGTCCGGCGGCGTGCCGAAATCCTGGAAGCGCCGATGAGGATCGTTTAGCGGGTCGATGCCGGTGCTCCAGCGTTTGTCGCTGAACGGCGGGTTGGCGACTACGTAGTCGAAGGTTTTGAGCTGACCGTCATCGCCGGTGAACAGCGGATTAGCCAGCGTGTTGCCTTGCTTGATCAGGGCCGTCGGGTTGTCGTGCAGAATCATGTTCATGCGCGCCAGGCCGGAGGTGGCGGCATCTTTCTCCTGTCAGTAGAGCGTAACTTTGGCTTGGGCTTCGTCGCCCACTTTCAGCAGCAACGAGCCGGAACCGCAGGTCGGGTCGTAAACTGTGGTTGCATTGCTGGTATGGTCAGCGCGTATGCCGATGATCTGCGCCATGATCCGGCTGACCTCGGCTGGCGTGTAAAACTGGCCCTTGCTCTTGCCGCTTTCGGTGGCGAAATGGCGCATCAGGTATTCATAGGCGTCGCCAAGTATGTCATCGCCTTCCGCGCGGTTCTTGCTGAAGTCGAGCGCCTTGTTTTCGAAAATGGCGATCAGGTTGGTCAGGCGCTCGACAATTTCCTGTCCGCTGCCCAGCTTTCCGGGATCATTGAAGTCGGGCATGTCCGACAGCTTGTTGGCATTAGCCAGCGGGCCGATGATCTTCTTGTTGATCTGGTCGCCGATGTCGGGCTTGCCCTTGAGCGCAACCATATCCTTGAAGCTTGCGCCTTCGGGTATGGTGATAGGCGCAAACGGCACGCCGGCATATTTGTCGCTGACGTACTTGATGAACAGCAGCACGAGGACATAGTCCTTGTATTGGCTGGCATCCATGCCGCCGCGAAGCTCATCGCAACCGGACCAGAGGGAAGAATAAAGTTCGGATTTTTTGATAGCCATTATTGAGTTGTTTTTTTGTTTTGACCTGTCCGCCTGCAACAGGTAACAGCGGCGCAAGCAGAGTCGGTGGCCCCTTGCCTTAATTGGATACGAGTTTTCCACCCACCTGAAACAGTCGATGGAATTGCCTCAACCAACCGTCACTTATCCAAACCATCGCCCATGTTTTTTTTGGGCGACTACGGATTTTTCACCCGCTCTCGTGATTTACAAAAATATTCTATTTGAAGAATTATTGCTCATCATTGGGCGATGGCTTGACCGCATCGTTCGTTTCTTGCCCAATGCTGTTGACCACGCGTTTCGTACCATGACCGATTTCTATGGCAGCATCCCTGGTGCCATGCCCAATTTCCCTGGTGACATTGCGCGTCGTATGGCCTATCGTTCTTCCCGCCTCTTTAAACTCGGCACAAGACGACAATAACCCTGTAGAAAATGTAACGAGTAAGACAAGTAATTTTGCAAGTGAAATGTTCATAATTCTTAGCCATTGAATTTAAAAGCTAAATTTTACAACATTCGCTGAATAGGAAATCGAATAATCTCGTCATATATTTATCAAAAAATAAAATATGCTCCAAGATACATTGGACAATAAAAAACCCGCTAAGCCTTATGACTTGCAGGTTTATGTACTTCTTTGAATCTTGTTCAATTCACTAATGGAGGCTGCGGGCGGAATCGAACCGCCGTAGATGGCTTTGCAGGCCACTGCATAACCATTTTGCTACGCAGCCGTAAAAGTGAAATAAAAAAGCCGCGATAGTTCGCGGCTTTTTTGAAATTAATTGGAGCGGGAAACGAGATTCGAACTCGCGACCCCAACCTTGGCAAGGTTGTGCTCTACCACTGAGCTATTCCCGCGCTTCAATTTATTTGGCCATTATAGGCTTTTTTTAAACCCTGTCAACCTTTATTGAACATCAATTGACAAAACCCAGCCTGAGCTGCCTTTACACTCGCCATTTTCAACCTGAACCTTGGCAAATGCATTTTTCTTACCTGCAAAATCCTGGAATTCCTGAACAGTTATTGCAGTTCCCTGCGCTATACGTCTGCAAGACTCAACTTTATCTTTACCTTTAGCGTCATCTTCACTGTCATCAAATGCTGCTATGGCTCCAGGCACTGCGACCAATTGAATAGGAGATTCGACCTCATAAGTATTCGGGTTTTTCAAAACATACTGCTGCCCGACAACAAGATTTTTAGCCGTAGGTACCGGCATAACCTTTGAATCACCACCGCTCATCATAATGATGATCAACAATAAAACTACGCCCCCGACAATACCAAAAAACACTTTCGGATTTTTTTCTTTTAAGTCCATCATTACTGAAAACAGTTTACCGGCCGTTTCTTTTGCTGCATCCGCAGTCTTTTTAGCGTTTTCTTCATTACTCATTTCTTATCCTCACAATTGTAATTTTTTATTATTTTCAAGTTCTTGCTCAGGGCATATTACCTGATTACCCTGATAACTCATACAGACAAACAACCTCACTACGAGTCAGCACCCTCAATTTTTTCAAAAAATCCATTCTAAAAAAGCCGACAATTAGCTACCGACGATCGACTTGACACGCCAACTTACCACGATAAAAAAACTTTTCAAGTGCTATGTGCATATAACGCTATATTTCAACAATATGCGTATTCAAATGAAATCATAGCCTTTTTTAGCCTGCGCCGATACCGGCTTACTCCTTTCCTCTACCCGCCGACATTCAAACTGCCAGTAACCCAGTCCGACATTCTTCCTGTCGCTCAAAACAACAGGGAAGTCTTCATTATTCATAAATATTCTAATTACATCGTCATCTTTCAGCATGAAGCTGTCGGTAATGATGTAGCTTTTTTCATCTTCCAGCTCTTTCATGCTGTAAAACAGGCCTTTTTGCGGAATATCTTTTCCCGTATCATCCAATTGAACGTAGGTGACGGCAATTGATTGATGAGCCAATAACTGCATGCCGAAGTTTATTCTGCCGCTTTGCTTATCGACAACGACTTTATTGACGATTCCTAATGAGCGCTTATGCTCGGGACTGTCTGCTTTTCTAAAACTGACCAGGCTACCCACCGATAGAACGCCTGTTTGTGTAAATACGCCGGACAATAACCTGTCAGACGCCGATTGAACGAGAAACTCCAGGTCTTTTTCACCTACGGACTCCAGCGTAGTTTGCAGCTCATGGGTAGCCTCCAGGCCCACAGCGATATAACGATCCGACCTGTCGCTAAAAAAGGGCACGCCTTGCAAATCGACGCCCGACCATCTTTGTTCGAGGTAATCAAGTAATTCCGCCGCGGGTTTTCCGATGTCATTTTTCAATACGTGCATCGAACTAAACCTAGCTTCCGCAGCATTAATCAGTTTTCCTTTCTGCTTAAAAGCCTTGAACAACTTGGTAAAATCCAGATACAGCGCTGCCGAATCGTTTTTGGTGTTTGCTTCAAACTGGTAATGCGGCGCTTTATCCTCGTCCGTCAAGACAACACACTGTATTTGCTGCCCACTCACCGGTTCTTTTTTTAAACTGACCAAGGAACCTATCGTTTCTATAAAGCTGTAAACCAGCAAAAGTTCCTTCTGCATTAATCCGGTCGGGTCAGCGAGGCTGAGCAACAGGATCTGTCGATAACAGTCTTCAGGGTTACTGGCTTTATTGGACTGGCCGGTATCGTTGCCGACTTTGGTTGTGCTGTTTTTTATGGCCACACTCAGGTTGTAAAGCGAATGTAAATCTATCCATACCCAATCAGGTATCGGCATCCCCATAATGAAATGGCTGACAATAATACTGCCCAGCCCTTTAATGCAGCGCTGAACCGCTAATGCCGCATTCTTCCCTTGAAACCAGCCGACATTACGCCTGGTCAACTCTTTTAGCGCCGTCCAGTAGCCGATGGTGTATTCCTTTTCAATTGAGATTAATACATTCAAAATTTTCTTGTCATTCTCTTCCTTCGGAAATCCTGACTTAATCAGCCTGGATCGAAGATAATCTTCAATGACATGAACGCTTGGGCTCAAACGCTCCAGCGCATCCAGCCTTAACGGGACAGTCATTTTAATGGTGTTGAAATCTATAAGAAAATCGTGGAGCAAGCGCGTAGCTAAGCCGGGATTGGCCGTAGGTAATTCGGCAACCCAATGTTGCAGCGCCTTTGTTTCAAATTCCTTTAGGCGATGGGGATTATTTTGTTGTGTTGGAATAACAAGAAAAAAAGAGTTCTTCACATATTCACCGAAGTTATTTTAATGCTTTACCCCTCAATAAACTCAGGGCAAGCGTGGACTGTCCAGCGACATCACACTCCGTTGTTTAGGACATCAAGCTCCGCCTTTTCTCATCATCATCCCTTTTGACGGGTTATAACCAACGATTGCCGCCGCCATAAATACAATAAAGGCAACCAATGTATAAATAAACGCTTGACTGTTAAACTGGCCGTACAGGGCGAAACGGATCAATTCGACAGCCTGGGAAAAAGGATTATATTGCGCCAGATTATGCAGCAGCGCACTAGACTCTTTGATTTTCCATAAAGGATACAACGCGGTTGACATAAAAAACATCGGAAAAATCACAAAGTTCATCACCCCGGCAAAGTTTTCCAATTGCTTTATAAAAGACGATAGCAATAAGCCCAGTGCGCCGAGCATTAACCCCGACAATAACAGCGTCGGCAATATCCACAAATAGCCCTGCCACGGAGCGTGGATGTCATAAAACCACGCAATCGCCAAAAACACATAGACCTGCAAAACAGATACGCCGGTACCGGCCAGTAATTTACTGAGCAATAAAAACCAGCGCGGCAACGGGCAAACCATCAATATCCGCATACTGCCCATTTCCCGGTCGTAAACCATCGACAATGAACTCTGCATGCCGTTAAACAGCTGGATCATGCCGATCAGGCCGGGAGTGATATAAACCTCGTAAAGAATATAGGTTTCGTAAGGCGGAGTGATCGCAAGCCCCAATGCGGCCCTGAATCCGGCCGCAAATACGAACAACCAGACCAAAGGCCTGACCAGGGCGGAAATAAACCGCTCGCGCTGGGTTACGAATCGCCATAGCTCACGCCAGATGATGCCCCACATGGCGCGCCAGTAATGAAGTAGCTTCACGCTTGCTCTCCTTGCGTCAACGTATAAAACGCATCTTTAATCGTTGGGGTGTTAGTTATTTTAAGCACGTCATCAACCGTTCCGTTGGCTTTAACATGCCCTTTATGCAGTACGATTAAATGGTCGTCAGGATAAATTTCATCAATCAAATGGCTGGCCCATAAAACCGCCAAATTTTCTTCGGCGGCTAATTGATGCACATATTCGACAATAGACAACCGGCTGGGTACATCCAAACCGACGGTAGGCTCATCCAACAACAGCACCGACGGCTTATGCAACAAGGCGCGGGCAATCTCCACGCGCCGCCTGTGCCCGCCATTGAGCTGGCGCACCTTCTCAAAACGCCGGTCATACATATTCAAGCGTTCCAACTCCTGCCGAATCCTTTGCTCCGCCTGTTTCCGCCCCATACCATGCAAAGAGGTGTGATAGCGCAGGTTTTGCATGACCGACAAATCCATATCCAGCGTGGTTTGCTGAAAAACCACGCCCAGTTTTGCCAACGCTGGCAGGGTTTGCCGCTTAATATCGAAACCGCACAACTCGATGCGCCCGTCGCGTGTGTCATACAACCGGGTAATCAGGGAAAATAACGTGCTCTTCCCTGCCCCGTTAGGACCTAACAAAACCGTACATTCGCCGGGCCGAATCTTAAAATTAACCTGAGACAGTGCTTTTGTGCCGCCGTAAGAGAAACTCAAATCTTCGACGGACAATGCTATGGACGAATTCATGGTTTTACTGCGACTCCCCAGGGATAGGTGCCTACGCCGACCGATTTGGTCACTGTTTGGCTATCAAGATCAATAATCGAAATATCGTTGCTGGTGCCGTTGGTCGTATAAAGCCTTTTTTGGTCCGGTGAAAACGCCAGATTCCAAACCCGCTGCCCAACCAACAGGTATTTTTCAACTTCAAAAGTCTGGGCATTGATCACCGC
>JALNYY010000257.1 GCA_023229605.1 Methylobacter sp. | reverse complement strand
AAGATGGGCTTTGTCATCTTGAAAATCAACAAGAGCGGCGTCAATACCATCCAGACTGGTTCCGGACATGAGTCCAATATAAAGTTCGGGCATTGTTTGGGTTAATCGTAACGGGATGGTTGCATGGATGCGGGAGGTGCACTTGCCGAGTGGGTTTTTGCAAACAAGCTTTTGGCTTTGGCTTGATTAAGCTGCACAAAAAACGGTTGCGTTTGGGCTTTGAAGTCGTCCAGCAATGCATTGCTTATGGGCATTGAGTGCGGGATTTTGACCGTCTCGGGATCACGATAAATTCCATCGACATGGAATTCATAATGCAAGTGGGGGCCAGTGGCCAGACCCGTTTGGCCTACATAACCGATAACATCGCCTTGCTTGACATGGTCGCCGACCTGCATGCCTTTTTTAAAGTCAGACATGTGTGCATAAAGCGTTTCATAACGATCATTATGTTGAATAATAACGACTTGTCCATACGCGCCTTTGCGGCCGCTAAAGGTAACGGTTCCGTCCCCGGTTGTTTTTACAGGGGTTCCGGTTCTTGCTGCATAGTCAATGCCTTTGTGGGCACGAATTCTGTTAAGTATCGGGTGCTTACGGTGCATGTCGAAAGGGGAGCTGATTTTTATAAAGTCAACAGGCGTGCTTAAAAATGCCCTTTGCATGGACTGTCCGTCTGGCGTGTAATAACTGACAATGCCGGATTCATTCATGTATCTGACGGCTGCATATGATGATCCTTGGTTAATAAACTCGGCGGCAATAATTTCGTCGCTATCGGTCTCTTTGCCGTCAACTATTTTTTTTCCATAAACAATCGTGAATTGATCGCCAGGGCGTAGATTGGTCGCAAAATCAATGTCCCATGCAAAAATATCGGTAAGTTGCAGGATCAGCTCTTTTGACAAGCCGGCTTCGAGTCCATCCAGGAATAAAGAGGTTTCTATTGATACATGAGCGGTGTTGGTCTTGGTGATTTGTGGCTGATTGATTAAGATTGGACGGAATTGTTTGTCATTATTTGTGTGGATGACTTGATTTGATTCGGCATCATCCATGTTCAGATCGGTAATGGTGTTTTTTTGCTGTTTACCGTGGTTGATCGGCTTTATTGATGCCGATTCGATTGACTTAGACGAAATAATTGTATGTTTTCTGGTGGCCTCTTCAAATGAGGCTGCTGAGTGGGCTTTGTTGTTCGACTTGGATAATGCAATGGATTGTTTGTTGTTTTTTAACTTGGCAGCAATGATGGTTTGCTTTTTAGTGGGTTTAGACTCTACAGCAGGTTTTTTTTGCGCAGTTAATTTGGCTGCGGCAGTGTTTTTGTTGTTGTTGGCGGACTTTGATGATTCAGGTGTTTTTTTATTGCTGGGTTTGGGTTTAACAGCTGCCGTCGGGATTTTTGTGTTAACAGATTTGGTGTGTGCTGAATGTTGGGAGGTTGTTGCTGTGTGCTTGCTTGTCGGTTTGGTTTGTGTGTGCCCGGTTACTGAAAAGGCTACGCTAATTCCAAAAAGCAAGGAGGTATAGATTCTATTTTTCACTAGGCTATGCTAAATAATTGAAATTTACGTAAATCATAAATAATTTAATGAAATTATGGTTTTATTCTAAGTGGTTTTGAATGTTTTTGCCAATCTTAGAGTATGCAAAAGTTTTTATTCAACGGAGTGGATGATTAATTCTATAATGATTATTTATAGATATTTTGGAGAAAGAAATTGCAAGAGGACGTATTGGAGCACCTTCTTAGAGGGACTGATGAGGTTTTAATCAAACAAGAATTAATCAAAAAATTGGAAGAGGGAAGGCCTCTTCGAATTAAGGCTGGTTTTGACCCAACTGCTCCTGATTTGCATTTAGGGCATACCGTCTTGATTAATAAATTAAAGCAATTTCAAGATCTCGGTCACGAGGTGCTGTTTCTGATCGGCGATTTTACCGGGATGATCGGTGATCCAACGGGGAAGAACGTGACCCGCAAGCCGTTGACTAGGGACGAGGTGATAGACAATGCAAAAACCTATGAGGAGCAAATATTTAAAATCCTGGATCCGACTAAAACGCTGGTGATGTTCAACTCAAGCTGGATGAACGCCATGTCGCCAGCTGATTTGATTCAATTGGCTGCAAAACACACCGTGGCCAGGATGCTGGAAAGGGATGATTTTAGCAAGCGGTTTAAAGGTGGGCAGTCTATTGCGATACATGAATTTTTGTATCCTTTAATTCAAGGCTATGATTCGGTGGCGATGAAGGCGGATGTGGAATTAGGTGGTACGGATCAAAAGTTTAACTTGCTGGTTGGGCGGCAGTTGCAAGAGGCTTTCGGGCAAAAGCCTCAGGTCGTTATGACGATGCCAATTTTAGAGGGATTGGACGGTGTGCAAAAAATGTCCAAGTCGCTCAATAATTACGTGGGTATAGCTGACTCTGCTGATGATATGTTCGGTAAATTAATGTCCATATCGGATGAGTTGATGTGGCGTTATTTTGAATTGCTGAGTTTTCGTCCTATGACTGAAATAGAGCTATGGGTAGAAGAGTGCAAGCAAGGTGCAAATCCGAGAGATTATAAAGTGAAGTTGGCTCAGGAAATTATCGAAAGATTTCATGATGCATCCGCTGCCGGCAAGGCGTTGGAAAATTTTGAAGCCAGATTCCAGCGCGGCGCGATGCCGGAAGAAATGGATGAGCTGGAATTAAAGGTTGATGGTGCAAGTTACGGAATCGCGAATATATTGAAAGATGCCGGGCTAACGGAAAGTACATCCGAAGCTAACCGTATGATAAAACAGGGGGCGGTAAAAATTGACGGCGAGAAAGTTTCCGATCAAAAACTGGATATTTCGATTGGCACCAACCATGTTTATCAGGTAGGAAAAAGAAAGTTTGCGCGAGTAAAAATAACCATTTGCAGTTAAAGCCGTTAGCTGTATAATGCGCAGCTCTTTCAGGGCATGATGCGTTGGAAGGGCAAGCGGTAGAAAGCCGCAGCAGAAAATAAAGTTATCATGGATGTTGACGA
>JALNYY010000256.1 GCA_023229605.1 Methylobacter sp. | reverse complement strand
AAAACGAACCATTTTGCGTTGCGAGCTAAGCTCTTTATTAAAGCAACCCGCCAAGCCTATGCAGAACTTCAGACTCTGCAGGCTGCGTAACATCAGTTAAGCAGATTAATTTCAGAAAGAAGTAAGGCTGATTTTAAAGTTGCGTTACAAAAATCAACAGGTATAATACCCAGCTCGAAGTTGCATAAGCTTCAGGCGCGTAGCTCAGTTGGTTAGAGCACCACCTTGACATGGTGGGGGTCGGTGGTTCGAGTCCACTCGTGCCTACCAAACATCTAAAGCACTGCTCTGCGGTGCTTTTTTTATTGTAGACACTAAACACAGATAAAACATGCCGGTAATTACCCTTCCCGATGGCTCCAAGCGAGAATACGACCACGCTGTAACGGTGATGGATGTTGCGTTGTCTATCGGTTCGGGATTAGCAAAGGCGACTTTGGCGGGCAAAGTTAACGGCAATCTGGTCGATGCCGGTACGTTGATTGACCAGGATGCAACGCTGCAACTGGTTACCGCAAAGGATGAAGACGGCATTAGCGTTATTCGTCATTCGACCGCACATTTACTGGCTCAGGCCGTCAAACAATTATTTCCTTCCGCGCAAGTCACCATCGGACCGGTTATCGAAAACGGCTTTTTTTACGATTTCGCCTACGAAAGGCCTTTCACGCCGGAAGACCTTGCCGCCATCGAAAAAAAGATGGAGCAGCTGGCTAACGACGATTATCCGATCCATCGCTCGGTGTTGTCGCGGAATGAAGCGGTCAAGTTTTTCAGGGATCTCGGCGAGGCCTATAAAGCCGAAATCATCGAATCCATCCCCGCCAATGAAGACTTGTCTTTGTACGAACAAGGCGGATTTACCGATCTGTGCCGCGGCCCTCATGTACCCAGTACCGGCAAGTTAAAAGTCTTTAAGCTGATGAAGATTGCCGGAGCCTATTGGCGCGGCAATTCCGACAATGAAATGCTGCAACGCATTTACGGCACGGCCTGGGGCGATAAAAAAGATTTGCAGGCTTATCTGCATCGCTTGGAAGAAGCGGAAAAGCGCGACCACCGCAAGCTGGCGAAAACACTGGATTTGTTCCATTCTCAGGAAGAAGCTCCCGGCATGGTGTTCTGGCATGAAAAAGGCTGGGTCATCTATCAGCAGGTTGAGCAATACATCCGCGAGAAATTACGCGTAAACGGCTACGGCGAGGTCAGGACGCCACAGGTCGTGGATCGTTCTTTATGGGAAAGATCCGGGCACTGGGAAAAATTCGGCGACATGATTTTCACCACGCATTCCGAAAATCGCGATTACGCAATCAAACCGATGAACTGCCCTTGCCATGTACAGATTTATAATCAAGGCCTGAAAAGCTACCGCGATTTACCGATCCGTCTGGCGGAATTCGGTTCCTGTCATCGCAATGAACCTTCCGGCACCCTGCACGGCTTGATGCGGGTCAGGAACTTTGTTCAGGATGACGCGCATATCTTCTGTACCGAAGGCCAGATTCAGGATGAGGTATCGACCTTTATCGACATGCTGTTCGATGTCTACAAAGACTTCGGCTTTGAAGAAGTGATCATTAAATTATCCACCCGCCCTGAAAACCGGGTCGGCGACGATTCTGTCTGGGACAAGGCGGAAAACGCCCTGGAACTGGCGCTTAACAATAAAGCGTTGAAATGGGATTTACAGCCGGGCGAAGGCGCTTTTTACGGACCCAAAATCGAATTCTCATTAAAAGACTGCATCGGACGGGTCTGGCAATGCGGCACGATCCAGGTGGATTTTTCGATGCCGGGCCGACTGGATGCGACTTATATCGCCGAAGACGGATCAAGACAAGTGCCGGTCATGTTGCACAGGGCAATACTCGGCTCATTGGAACGTTTTATCGGTATTTTGATCGAGCAGCATGCCGGCACCTTCCCGCTGTGGCTGTCTCCAGTGCAGGTGGTCGTGCTTAATATTACCGATCGGCATGCCGAATATGCCTCACAAATCATGCTAGACCTTGAAAAACAAGGCATAAGAGCAAAAATTGACTTGAGAAATGAGAAGATCGGGTTTAAAATTCGTGAGCATTCCATGCAGCGTGTACCGTATCTTGTCATCATTGGTGACAAAGAATTAGAAGAACAACGCATTACGGTACGTACGCAAAAAGGTGATGACTTAGGTAGTCTGGCTATCCGTGATTTTACCGAACGGTTAAAACAAGAGATCGCCGACAGAAAATGAATGATTTTGGAGGATTAGGATATCGCTGCTAAAAAAGATGAAACGCGCCTGAATGACGCAATCACCGCCAGACGGGTGAGAGTAACAGGTGCGGATGGTGAGGCGTTAGGTATTATCTCGTTAGATGAAGCCAAACAGATTGCATATGCTGCAGACCTGGATTTAGTGGAAATATCGCCGAACGCGGATCCTCCGGTTTGCAAGGTGATGAACTACGGCAAATACCAGTTTGAGTTAAACAAAAAACTGGCCGTTGCCAAAAAGAAGCAAAAACAGGTTCAGGTTAAAGAAATTAAATTCAGACCTGGAACCGACGAAGGGGATTACCAAGTTAAGCTGAGAAGTTTGACCAAGTTCCTTAACGAAGGCGATAAAACCAAAATCACCTTACGTTACCGCGGACGCGAAATGGCTCATCGGGAAATCGGTGTTGATCTGTTGAAGCGGATTGAAAAGGATTTGGAAGAGCTGGCAATCGTTGAACAGTTTCCTAAAATGGAAGGCCGCCAAATGGTTATGGTTATGGCTCCGAAAAAGAAAAAATAGCAGGCGCTGCAATGCAACGTCTCTACAGCGGCACAGGACGCGCCGCTAAGCATCATGTAGTGATGCCGTTAATTCTTCAGGGCCATGCATTTTGCCTTGCTGGGTTACAACTCAGGGATTTATATTTTAATTAATTGGAGCAAACAAATGCCAAAGATCAAAACTAACCGTGGAGCTGCCAAGCGTTTCAGACGCACTGGCAACGGCGGTTTTAAATGTGGCCAGTCCCACAGACGTCATATTCTGACTAAA
>JALNYY010000098.1 GCA_023229605.1 Methylobacter sp. | reverse complement strand
ACAGACCGGGTACGCCGCTGTAATCAATGGCTTCAGGCAGGCGCAGGTGATCGTAACGCAAGGCCTTGTCTATCTCGGTTTGCTGCCTGTCGATATAACCGGCATATTTGGCCTGGATTTCAACCTGTTCGGCGACCTGCGGATCTATTTCCCCGGTATTTTCCATAAACGACAACAACTGCTTAACATCCACTTCCGGGCGGCGCAGCAAATCCATCAAATTGGCTTCGCGCATCAGCGGCTTGCCCCAAAATTGTTCGACTTGGCTTGCCTGTTCCGTTTCCGTCCTGACCCATTTCTTTTTCAGGTCGTCCTGCAATCCGGAGATGGCAGAGCGCTTGACCTCGAAAGCCTGCCAGCGCTCGTCGTCAACCAAGCCCAATTCCCGGCCTTTTTCGGTCAGGCGCAAATCGGCGTTGTCTTCCCGAAGCAGCAGCCGGTACTCGGCGCGGCTGGTGAACATGCGGTACGGCTCTTGGGTGCCGCGCGTAATCAGGTCGTCGATCATCACGCCGATATAAGCCTCGTCGCGCCCCGGACACCAGCTGTCCAACCCTTTCACCATGCGAGCAGCATTAAGCCCGGCAATCAAGCCTTGCGCCGCCGCTTCTTCATAACCGGTGGTGCCGTTGACTTGCCCGGCGAAAAACAGCGCGTCCATGTGCTTGGTTTCCAGCGACGACTTCAAATCCCTGGGGTCGAAAAAATCGTATTCGATCGCATAACCGGGGCGCACGATTTCGGCGTTCTCAAAACCCAGCATCGAGCGCACGAACTCATACTGCACATCGAAAGGCAGGCTGGTCGATATGCCGTTCGGATAAATCTCGTGGGTATTCAAACCTTCCGGCTCGACAAAAATCTGGTGCGAATCCCGGTCCGCAAAACGCACGATCTTATCTTCTATCGACGGGCAGTAACGCGGCCCAATGCCCTCGATAATCCCGGAATACAACGGCGAACGGTCCAAGCCGGAACGGATAATATCGTGGGTTTTATTGTTGGTGCGGGTGATGTGACACGGAATCTGCCGCGGATGATGCTCGCGCTTGCCGATAAACGAGAACACCGGCACCGGGTCGTCGCCGTGCTGCTCTTCCAGTTTGCTAAAATCAATCGTACGTCCGTCGATACGCGGCGGCGTGCCGGTTTTTAAACGGTCGATCCTGAACGGCAATTCCCTTAAGCGCTCGGCCAGCGCAATCGAGGCCGGATCGCCGGCGCGGCCGCCGCTGTAGTTTTCCAAACCGATATGGATTTTGCCGCCCAAAAAAGTACCTGTAGTTAAAACCACGGCTCTCGCGGTAAAGTCCAAGCCCATTTGCGTTTTAACCCCGGCAACCCGGCCGCCCTCGACGATCAAATCGGACACGGTTTGCTGAAACAAGGCCAGATTGGGCTGGTTTTCCAGCGCCGACCTTACCGCCTGCTTATAAAGCTGACGATCCGCCTGGGCGCGGGTCGCTCGGACTGCCGGGCCTTTGCTGGCATTCAGGGTGCGAAACTGGATGCCGCCGTGATCGATAGCCCGCGCCATCACCCCGCCCAACGCATCGACTTCCTTAACCAGATGCCCCTTACCAATCCCGCCTATCGCAGGGTTGCAGCTCATTTGCCCCAAAGTGTCGATATTTTGCGTCAGCAACAAGGTATTCGCGCCGCATCGGGCCGAAGCCAACGCCGCCTCCGTGCCCGCATGACCGCCGCCTACCACGATGACATCAAAGTCTTTTCTAAATTTCACTAGCGCTATGTACTCTTAAAAAATGGTATATTACTGCTGTGCGGAATCACACAAATTTGACTTATTATAAGAGGTAAATGATGAAAAAACGTAAAAATCCGAAAAGGCTGGAAATTATTCCTCCCCAAAACCCGGTCGCGAAGTACGCGCACCTGTTTAACAAAGCGCAAACTTTTTGCGATAAAAGCAAATACAGCCGCAAAGCAAAGCACCCAAGGCAGGAGGCTACTCCAATGGTTCTGAGCAGAATTATTGGAATAGCTTCTTGCTTTACCCTCACAGGCTTATTTCCCGCCGGCCATACCCATCTTAATTGACACCCACTGCAACGGTATACTCATGCATCGACATCAACCTTGATGCCCAAATCATTACGAATCTGTTATTGGGTGCTAGAATACGATCAATAATGTGCGTTAGCATCGAAATAGATGCAATCCAGAAACGCGCCGGACAAACATCGTCAAAAACATTTTTCTATTAAGAGGACACCATGCGGAACCTGAAGCTTTTACCCGCGTTAATTGGAGCGACACTTGTAATCGCTGTCATTTTATATGTCGCCTTCTACTTCATATTTCTTGATCTGTTTGTTGACTTATGGTGGTACGAATCGTTAAAACTTGAAGCGTACTTCTGGCTTAGACTGCTGTACAAGTTTTTTCTTTCCGGCGGAGTTACGCTGGCGTTCTTCGCCATTTTCTTTTTTCATTTCTGGGTTGCGTCGCGTTATCTGGGGTTGAACCCGCCGGATGAGATTCTCAGCAATATTGACGAACGCCGACGCTTCCAGATTTTTGCCGACACGTTTATGAGTGGCTCGGCAAAAATATACACGCCGTTATCCTTGCTTCTGGCCATATTTATCGCCATCCCTTTCTATGATCAGTGGGAAACAACGCTGCTGTACTTCTTCGGCAGTGATTCGGGCGTAACCGAAACGGTTTACGGCAACGATGTCAGCTTTTATATGCTGTCCTACCCGACCTACATGCTGATTCAGCAGGAACTGCTGACGACTTCCGCGCTAATCTTCTGCATGGTCGGTATTTTATATTGGCTGGAACATATTTTTATACCCGATCAAAACTCGGAATTTCCCTTAGGCGCCAAAATTCATTTAACTGTTTTAATGGGCTTTGTGGTTGCGTTTGTGATCTGGGGGTTCATGCTTGATCGTTTTACACTGCTTTATAACAATGCGAACGAACCGGTTTTTTATGGCCCGGGTTTCATAGAAATACGTTATCAACTGCCGCTCATCTGGCTGGAAATTATCACCTTCCTGGCGACAGCAATAGCGGCGGGCCTGTTTATTTTTTCAGAAAAACACCGCGTAAAAGCGCCTTTTTTAATATCGCTTACCATCTTCCTCTGTGTCGCGGGTTTGCCGAAGATTCAATTTATCCCTGATCTAATCCAAAAATTCATCGTCAACCCGAATCCGGTCAAAACAAATATGCCGTTTATGCAGCACAACATTGATGCGACGCTGGATGCCTATGATTTGAAGAATATCAAGACGGTCGATATGACTATTAAGCTGGACGCAGGCAAGGATATTGAAACGTGGAGCACCCAAAAACATTTTGAGAATATCCCTGTATGGGACAGAGAGTTTATCATTGACAGCTATAAGCAGTTACAGGAGATAAGACCTTATTACAAAATCCTGTCTGTCGATGAAGACCGCTATTTTATTCTTGACCATACCCGGCAAGTTAATCTGGCCGCCAGAGAAATCAATACTTCCAAGCTTCCGATCGAAGCGCAAAACTGGGAAAACATCCATTTGCGCTATACCCACGGTTACGGGGCCGTCGTCACCCCCGCCGCCCAGGATGCCGACAGCCCTCTGGTCTGGTATTTACGTGATTTAAACATGTTTTCCGACGTCGGCTTCAAGGTCGAACATCCCGACATCTACTACGGACAGGAACAATTCGACTATGCCGTAGTCCCCAATAAGCTCAATGTCGTAGGAATTGCCGGCACCGATCCCGCCATGGCGACCCCTTATCACGGCGAAGGGGGCATCCCCATTCCCTCTTTGTTCAGAAAAGCGTTATTTTCATTTTATTTCAAAGATTTGAAAATATTCTTTTCGCCCAATATCACTACAGAGAGCAAAGTCAAGATACGCAGAAATATCACCGAGCGTATTAATAAATTAACCCCCTACCTGCATCTGGATAAAGACCCTTATCTGGTTATAGCCAAAGACCGGTTTTACTGGATACAGGATGCCTACACCTTGTCCAACAAATATCCGGTTTCCAAGCCGGCGGGCGATGATTTCCTGGAGGGCCATCAAGACTTCAACTATATCCGCAACTCGGTGAAAATTGTCGTTGACGCCTTTGATGGCGATGTGGATTTTTATATTGCCGACCCGTCAGACGCCATCATTCAGGCATACAACAGCGCATACCCGGGATTATTTAAAAACCTGGAGGAAATGCCGTCCGAGTTAAAGAAACACTTGCGCTATCCCCGCGATCTTTATTATCTGCAAATGAAAGTGTATGCAAAATATCATCAGGGCAACCCTTCGCTGTTCTACGAACAAGCCGAAACCTGGCAGTTTGCCAATGTCCGTGGGGAACAGGTACTACCTTATTACCAGACCATGGACTTCGGCAACTGCAACGACACGGAAGAATTTGTCATGATTAACCCGATGACGCCTGTCAACAGGACCAACCTCAGCATGATAGGCATGGCGGGAACACTCGATAATACAAATTGCGGCTTGGATTACAAGCCCGGCATTACCGTTTATAAATTCGGCAAGGACGTTCAGGTAAACGGCCCCGCGCAGGTTGAAGCATTAATCAATCAGGACCCTGAAATATCCGCACAATTCACACTCTGGGGACAATATGGTTCAGTGGTTGAAATGGGCCGCATGATTATCCTGCCGATGGGCAATACCGTCCTGTATGTACAACCCATTTATTTAGCATCGACCAAAAACAAAATACCTGAATTAACCCGGGTCATTGTTTCTATCGGCAATCATGTGGTTATGGATAAAACCTTATGGTCGGCTTTTAACCGTTTAAAACAAATTTACCTCAAAAACGCCGCCGAAACCGACGGCACAGAAACTCCTAAAGCGATCGTAAATCAGGAGCAAATCAGGAAAATTAAAGAATCAAATTAGCCGGTCTAGGCCAACGGAGATTGCTCCGTTGGCCTTTTTAGCGCCTATTGCAGCACCAACAAAGCCGGATCCAAGGCGGATAAGCCCTGTTTCAGATTATCCAAGCAATAATTAAAAACCAGGTAATTTGTTATAAAAATTTCAGTTGTTATCCCCAGCTACAATCGCCGCGACCTGCTGAAACGCGCATTATTATCCGTCTATTCCCAAACCTTATTGCCGGCTGAAGTTGTAGTCATTGACGACGGCTCTACCGATGGTACGGACGCCATGATCCGCCGGGAATTTCCCGAGGTAAACTATTGCTATCAGGAAAACCTCGGCGTCAGCGCATCGCGAAACTTCGGCATACACCAAGCAACCGGCGAGTGGCTGGCTTTTCTGGATTCCGACGATGAATGGCTGCCTGAAAAACTTGCCAACCAAAAGGCAGCGTTGGCGGCCAACCCTGAACACAGGATTTGCCACACCGAAGAACTCTGGATACGCAATGGCGCCCCGGTTGCCGTACCCAAAAAATACGCCAAAACCGGCGGCTGGATCTTTACCCATTGCTTGCCGCTATGCGCAATGTCGCCGTCCACCATATTGATACATCGCTCGGTATTTGCCGACATAGGCCTGTTCGACACCCGGTTGCCTGCCTGCGAAGACTATGACTTGTGGCTTCGAATCACCGCAAATTACCCGGTTTTACTGGTTGAGCAGCCGCAAATAAACAAACATGGCGGCCATGAAGACCAGTTATCACACGCATTCTGGGGGATGGATAGATTCCGGATCAACGCCTTGCAAAAAATCATTGATGCGGGTCAATTGTCTGACCAAAACCGGCAGGCGGCGGTCAACATGCTGATAAAAAAGGCCGGCATTTACCTGAACGGCGTTACAAAACGTGGAAAAACCGACGAGGCAAGCTATTACCGGCAGCTCATTAAGCGTTATGCAATAGACGCTATTTGATTCTAAAGCTGCAGTTGCAATCGCCCTTGGCCATACAGCTTAACTGCTCAACGCCTGTATCCAGCAAAGAGGACATCAGCGCCAGATCGAACTCGCAAATCTGATGATGTTTCTGGGCCAGATCGTGATAAATACAATTACTGGCCTGAATATTCGAGCTTTCGGTTTCCGGATCTAGACTCACTTTCACTTGAAAACCAAGATCCGTCATGATTAAAGCCAGCTCGTCAACGCGTTCGTTTAAATTTTTCCCTTCAAATTTGCCGCGCAACTGATCCGCCAGCTTGCCGCCCAGTTTTTGCATATAGGCTTTAAAGCGTTCAGGGCTTATTTCCTCCAGCAAATCGCTAAGTATCAATTCTGAAAACCACGCATATTGCTTGGGGAAATAATTATTGCCCTTGTCGGTGATGACGTAAATCGTCACCGGGCGACCGGCTGTTTTATTGAGCGTGCTTTTTCTGATATAGCCGTCCCGTTCAAGAGCCACGAAGTGCTGCTGTACGCCCGTTCTTGAAATATCCAGCGCTTTAGCCAGCTCATCTACGCTCAAG
Source organism: Methylobacter sp. (assembly GCA_023229605.1). Taxonomy (GTDB): domain Bacteria; phylum Pseudomonadota; class Gammaproteobacteria; order Methylococcales; family Methylomonadaceae; genus Methylobacter_A. The sequence goes on along the minus strand of JALNYY010000098.1, from coordinate 10,178 downwards.
CCACTCCTGTTTTCCAACAAATGTTCAAGTATTTGATATTGCCGGGAACTTAACTTCTGAGGTATTAGCGCATTCATCCTTTTTGTCATCATATTTTGTTAAACGTACAAAGATAATATCTCATTATGACACATATAACTTGTAAAAGTTTTATATAGCATAAATTCGTCCGTTGTTATAAACTTCCGCTCGAGCAAGTTTGCTTAAATAATAATAATTACCCAACACAATACTGGAGACAATAATGAGCGACTCACAAGAAACAAGCCAATCTCTTTACGAAAAACTCGGCGGCGAAGCGGCTGTCGATGCTGCCGTAGATATTTTCTATCGCAAAGTGCTGGCTGATTACCGCATCAACCGTTTTTTCGACAATTCCGACATGGAAAAACAAGCTGCCAAACAAAAGGCTTTTTTAACGATGGCATTCGGCGGCCCCAATAATTACAGCGGCACAGACATGCGTACTGCTCATGCGCGCTTGGTCAAGATGGGCTTGAATGACAGCCATTTTGATGCAGTCATGGAACATCTTGGCGCAACATTAACCGAGCTGAATGTACCGCAAGAACTGATCGCCCAAGCTGCCGCCATTGCGGAAAGCACTCGTAAGGACATATTGGGTAAATAACTGAAATACCAGGTGGAGACCTATGCGAAGCGTAACTATTGACGAATCGACTTTTCCCTGCCAACCGGATGAGACTGTACTGGAAACCCTGTTAAGGGAAAACGTGCAAGTGCCTAACGGTTGTCGCCAAGGCCTTTGCCAAGCCTGCATGATGCGCAGCCTTGATAACCCTCCACCTGTCTTGGCCCAATCCGGTCTTAAAGACACCTTGCAAAAACAGAACTACTTTCTGGCTTGCATTTGTCATCCCGAACAAAACATGACCGTTGCCTTGCCCAACCAGCAAGGCGCTTCGATTGAAGCTAACGTTATCAAAAAACAGCTGTTGACACCCGACATCGTACATTTGGTTTTGGAATACCAAACCCGGTTTAACTTTTTTGCCGGTCAGTTTGTTAATTTAAAACGATCCGATGGCTTAACCCGCAGCTATTCGATTGCGAATATCCCGCAACATGAAAACATTCTGGAATTTCATATTCGCCGCTTACCGAACGGCCAATTCAGCAGCTGGGTTCATGACGAACTGGAGTTAGGCGCGTCTATAACCATTTCAGAAGCTCAAGGCTCTTGTCATTATCTGCCCGGACGCGCCGAACAACCCTTAATGCTGGTCGGAACCGGCAGCGGCCTTGCGCCGCTTTACGGCATTGTTATCGACGCCTTGGCGCAGGATCACTCAGGCCCTATCCATTTGTTTCATGGCAGCCGCGACCTTAACGGCCTGTATTTCATTGATGAAATGCGCGAACTTGCCGCAGAGTTCGAAAACTTTCATTACACGCCCTGTCTTTCAGGAGCAGGCGTTGATTCGGACCATGTCCGTGGCCGCGCTCATGACATTGCCCTATCATCCACTGAAACCTTAAGCGGATGGCGTGTTTTCCTGTGCGGACACCCGGAAATGGTCAACCAGACCAAGAAAATGGCGTTTATGAAAGGCGCATCGATGGGCGACATATACACAGACGCTTTCCATGTGATTCAGGAAAAGTCATAACTAAGCCTGCAGCAAAGGCAATGTCGCTTGCAGCAAAAAGATATTGCCCCTTATGAACCAACAAAATCCGCCCGGAATTTTTATCTATGCCGCACTGCCTTGTGAGGCCAAGCCGCTGATCGAGCATTTCCGCTTAAAAAAAGCGACGGCGATCCAGCCGTTTGCGGTTTATTTGAACCGGGCTATTTGCCTGACGGTAACCGGACTGGGAAAAAGCGCAATGGCTGCCGGGTTGGCTTACACCCAGGCTTTGTTTGCCGCGCCCGGACATCCGGTTCTGGTCAATATCGGTATCGCCGGACATAAACACCATGCTGTGGGAACTCTGTTTTTAACCGACAAAATCACCGATTTTGACAGCCAAAAAAGTTATTATCCTCCACTGGTTTTCACGCCGCCTTGCTCCACCGCTTGCATCCAAACGGTATCAAGGCCTCAGCTTGCTTACGACGGGCAACATCTTTGCGACATGGAAGCATCCGCATTTTACGAAACCGCTGTACGATTTTCGTCAGGCGAATTAATCAACTGCCTGAAAGTTGTTTCTGACAATGAATTATCCCCTGCCGAAAATATCCAGCCCAAACAGGTTTCTCAATTAATAGCCGCGCATGTCGCAACGATTGAAACTCTGTTGACGGAGTTAAGCCGTCTGGCGAAACTGATAACCGCGCCGGAACCCAGGCTGTTTGCACAGCTGATACAACGTTATCATTTTACGTCCAGCGAGCAGGGACAGCTAAAAAACCGGCTGTCCCGTTGGGAGATATTGAATGCTTCTGAAGACCCCGAATTTGATGAAACCAAGCTGCACAAAGGCAAGGATGTTTTATCCTGGCTGGATCAACAAATCGGTAAGATCGAATATTATTTGTAACCGCGTTTTACAATCAGCTATAAAAAGAAAAATGCATTCTTGCTGACCGCTACTATCGCGATATAAACAAAGCAGGCAAGAGCGCCGGCAAAAGCCTTCCAGCGCAGAGCGCCCTGATTCTTGATAGCAACCATACCCAGGCCGATATATCCCAGCAGGGCTATTATTTTAGCGACAATCCAGCCGTACTCCCCTGACAACCATTGCCCCTGAAAGACCAGGATAAATCCGGTCAGCAGCAATAAACTATTGACGATATGCGGTCCGATTTTAATCCATTTTTGTTCCAGCATTTCTGGACGTTTTTCTGCAAAATAAATCCTGCCGACAAAACTGGTGATGGACAGTAAAACAAAGGTGAGATGAAAAATTTTAATCATGCTGTGCTCCTGAGGTTAAAAATATTTACTTTATCCGATAAACAAACCTGTTGCCGATGTTGCAGCAATATACGCCGAAAAACCAGCGGGTCTTTTTGCTGAGTTATTTCGCCGGGGCGGGGAAATAACCGATGCTCCATCCGAGACAGCCAGAAGCGTAACGCCGCAGCCCTGAGCATGACCGGCCAGTGTTGTTTTTCCAACAGCTCCAGCGGCCTTAAGCTTCCATAAGCCGATAACAACGCCGAAAGCTTTTCGTTATTAACCACCCCGTTATCGCAGCACCAGTCGTTAGCTGTTATCGCAACATCAAGTAACAAAGCATCGGTACAGGCGCTGTAAAAATCCAGCAAACCGCTAAGCCGGTCATCGACAAACAATACATTATCTCTGAACAGGTCTGCATGAATGACGCCTCTGGGCAGATTAACCGGACTGTTTTCGGCTTGAAAAGCCAGCTCATCATTAATCAGCTCCCGATCCGTTGCCGATAAATGAGCGCCGATTTTACGCAGCACCGTTTTGCACCAGTTCAAATCATTGCCGTTTTCTACCGGGAAAACATAATCCTGCGTACAACGATGCAGGCTTGCCAGCTGCAAGCCGATTTCCTGACAATGTAAAACAGATGGCGATGTCATTGCCGCGCCGGATAAAAGCTTGAATACCGCTGCCGGTTTACCATTAAGCCGGCCCAACGGATTGCCCTGCCGGTCGCTTTGGGGACAGGGACAAGACAGGTTGTTTTTGCCCAGATGCAACAGCAACTTCAAAAAATGCGGCAAGTCATCGGCTGTCAGCGACTCGAACAAAGTCAAAACGAAACGGCCTTGCGTAGTGGTTACCGAATAATTGGTGTTGTCTATGCCGTCCGTGATTCCCTCAAAACCGACGACTTCACCGAGGCTATAAGCACTAAAGAATTGATCGAATTGCGGACGTGTTATGCGAGTAAATACCGACACTGATTTAAGCGGCTACCATTCCAACAACTTCCACATATTGATCTCGGACCCGTTATCCAGGTCGTTGCGGCGTACATCCATTTTACCGTCGCCATTGGTATCGAGGAAATAATAGGGAGGGCCTACAGCCGGTATGACTTTTATCATGTAAAGTCTACCCGCACGGCGGTATTCCTGGATGGTGTCCTTGCCTTTACGAATAATGGTAATGTCGGGCTCCATTGTTTCACCGTTTTGAATCGGCATAGGCGGTTCCGGCGCCTCCGGCACAGCCTCAAGCTCCGGTGGCCGCTCATCGACAGCATAGACCGGGAAGGCAAGCAAACTCAGTAAGATAAAACGCCGCATAAAGTGACTCTTTTTAATAATAAAAACTGCAGCTATCTTATTACAGTTTTTAGCGGCTTGCTTGACTAAAATACCCCAACAATCGATGCCATCAATGTGCGGGTTCATTCCCTACACGCCAACCGATAACCTACGCCCGCTTCGGTCAGCAGGTACCGCGGCTGAGTGGGATCTGATTCGAGTTTTCGGCGCAATTGCCCCATATAAATCCGTACATAGTGGGCATGCTCCACGTAGGCAGGCCCCCAAACATCCAGCAACAACTGCCGGTGCGTCAGTACCTTGCCCGCATGACGGATCAGGACGGTCAGCAGCCGGTATTCGATCGGGGTCAGATGAATTTCCCTATCATCGATATGTACGCTGCGGCGGGATAAATCAACCTGTAAATCACCGACGCGAAACAGCGTTTCGATACTGTCACCTGCAAACTGGGCGGCGTGGCGTAGCGATACGCGGATGCGCGCCAAAAGCTCGCCGATGCTGAACGGCTTGGTCAGATAATCGTCCGCTCCGGCATCCAGCGCGGCAATCTTGTTGCTTTCCTGGCTTCTGGCCGACAGCACGATGATCGGCACTGCGGACCACTCGCGAACCTTGCGGATCACCGCTATGCCATCCATGCCCGGCAAGCCCAGGTCGAGGATGACCAGCTCCGGTTTGCGCGTGCCGATTTCCACCACGCCCCGTTCGCCGGTTCCCGCCTCGATCACCTGAAATCCCTGCACGCTCAGGCTGGTGCGCAGAAACCGGCAGATTTGCGGGTCATCCTCGACAACCACAATGACAGGGTTGATGTTATTCATCTTGCGGCTGTTCTGCTGCCAGTTGCGGCGGCGCTTCGTCTACGGGCAGCAGAAAAAAGAATTGCGCCCCGCCGCCAAGCCGGTTTGAGGCTCCGATAACGCCGCCATGCGCAATAATGATAGCCTTGCAAATGGCCAATCCCAGGCCGACGCCGCTTTGTGTGCCTTCCCTGTGTACCCGGTAGAATTTATCGAACAGTTTTTCCTCTTCTCCCTGCGGTATACCGGGACCGCGATCCGCTACCGTCACCTTTAGCATATGGGCGGAGAGCTCGGCGATGATGTCGATGGGGCTGCCCGTCGGCGTATATTTGCAGGCATTTTCCAGCAGGTTGATCAGCACCTGTTCGATCAGTACGGCATCAACGCGCACCAAACAGAGGTCATCCGGCAGTTTGGCGTTGACGGCACGCCCATCAAGCTGCTTGCTCATCCGTGTCAAAGCTCCGCCGATAATTTCATCGAGCGGATACCATTGCCGGTTGAGCGACGCTTGCCCTGCATCCAGGCGAGCCATATCCAGAATATTATTGGCCAGGTTCGACATGCGCAGCGCTTCGTCATAGATGGTCAGGCTCAATTCCTGTCGATCAGGCGGGGAAAGCTGGGCGTCCTCTTCCACCAAGGTGCTGGCTGCGCCGACGATCGATGCCAAAGGCGTGCGTAAATCATGGGAAATGGCGCTGAGCAAGGAATTGCGCAGGGTCTCGGATTCCATGCGCAGTTGCGCCTGTTGCGCCTCATCGGCAAGACGCACCCGTTCAACGGTTTGGGCAATCTGGCTGATAAAGGTATCCAATAGTCGACGCTGTTCGGGCAGAAATACCCGGCGCAGATTAGCGGCGCGCAAAACCAGTACGCCGATGACGCCGCGAAAACCGGACATGGGAAAAAACACCGCGCCGGCTCCGGGTAAGGTGTCGGTGCCTTGTCCGGCCATCTGGTCGTGATCAAAAACCCACTGCGCGACGCTGAGATCGCAATCGCGCAGAGACTCAGGGACGGGAGGATCCAGCGGGTAGACTATCCGGCTGTCATCAACGGGAAACAGCAATACGCTGGCGCCGCCGAACTCATCTTGAATATGACGTGCGGCGATTCTGGCGGTATCCGCTACGGTACGGCTGGCCGCCAGGTCTTCACTCAGCGCGTAAAGAACATTGGCCCGCCGCTCCCGATGCGAGGCTATCTTCGCCTGGGAACGCATATTGCTGGTCAGATGGCTGATGATCAATCCCACCAGCAACATGATGACGAACGTCACTAAATACTGGGCATCGGCAACTGCAAAGGTATAAACCGGATTAACAAAGAGAAAATCGAATGCGGCAACGCTCAACACCGAGGTCAAAATGGATGCCTCACGGCCAAAACGGGCCGCCATAAAAACAACACCCAGCAAATAAACCATGACCAGATTGGCCGACTCGAATTTCCCGGACATTAACCAGGCAAGCAAAGTCGTGCAACCGGTCATACCCAGCGCCCAACCCCAATTTAACCAGCGCCGCTTGGCGCGTCCCCAGGGATAACTGGGACGCAGCACTTTTGCACCCGACATTTCTTTAGGCGTTTTTTGCTCGAGGGAATCTTCGCCGCGCGGACTTCCCAGTAAATAGACGTTGATGTTATGCGCCTCGGTGATCAGGGTATCGACGATCGAGCCCAGCACCCAGCGCTTCCAGCCCCGGCGACTGGGTTTACCCAACACCATTTTGGTGACGTTGCGGCTTTTGGCAAAACTCAGGATTTCCTTGCTCATATCAGGGCCTGACAAGGTAACCGTTTCGGCACCCAGCAGTTCGGCAAAACGCAGTACCCGCAATACCTCATCGCGACGTTCGGCGGGCAGGCGTTGCAGCTCCGGCGTTTCCACGTAGGTCACGATCCATTGTGCATGAAGGCTGGTAGCAAGTCGCTTGGCGGCGCGTACCAACCGCTCGGCGATAGTGTTGGGGCCTATGCAAACCAATATCCTGTCACCAACCTGCCAAACGTCGCGTATCGCGTGGTCATCCCGGTAGTCTTGCATTTGCGCATCAACCCGATCGGCGGTGAGGCGTAAGGATAATTCACGCAAGGCGATCAGATTGCCTTTGCGGAAGAAATTGAGCATCGCCCGTTCCGCCTGTTGCGGCACATAAACTTTACCTTCCTTAAGCCGCACTAATAATTCATCGGGCGGCAAATCAATCAATTCGACTTCATCCGCCAGCTCGAATACCGTATCCGGCACGGTTTCCCTTACCTGCACACCGGTTACCTGACTGACATCATCGTTGAGACTTTCCAGATGCTGGACGTTGAGCGTGCTGTAAACATCGATACCGGCGCTCAGCAATTCTTCTACATCCTGCCAGCGTTTGGGATGACGACAGCCGACGGCGTTGCTGTGCGCCAACTCGTCTACTAAAACCAGCGTAGGGCGACGTTTCAATGTTCCGTCCAGATCAAACTCGCGCAGCACTGTACCCCGATGTTTTACAAGCTTGGGCGGCAGCACATCCAGGCCTTGTAATACAGCGACGGTTTCTTGCCGCTCGTGTGTTTCCACCAGACCAACCACCACATCTACACCTTCAGCCCGTTTGGTTTTGGCGGCCAGTAACATGGCATAGGTTTTTCCAACACCTGCTGCCGCGCCGAAAAAAACTTTGAGTCGTCCGCGCCGTCTCTGGTTTTCCTCGCGTTCTACACGGGCAAGCAGGGCGTCAGGGTCTGGTCGTGTATCGTTCATGCGTGAGTCCGGTCGTTGTTAAAAATAATGTGTAAATCATTATTCGCTTAAAACTTGTGAATTCGGTTTGGAAGCCGGTCCTGTGCCTTGTCGAAGGGCCTAGCTTCCTGTTTCGAGGTTCCCAATCTGGAGATTAGGAACCAGCACAACATCCCTGTGTCCCTAAAGCTGGATTAAAAATTGACTGCGAAATCGCTAGAGAACAGGAACTGATCCTGCTTGTTATTACCGAAAGGCCTGTATCGACTGGTACCATCTGCTTGTATTCCATCCACCCAGTCATAACGAACATTCGGACGAATATTCAGCCATTTCATCGGCTTCCAGTTCACACCGGCAGTAATGCCGTAATAGCTGGCGCCATATCCAGAATTACTTGTACTGTTATTAGGCTGACCGCCAATAGCGTAACTGTTCCCTACCCCGTTGGTAGCTGCGGCTACACGGCCCGGAGCCCCAACCCTGAAGCCGTTTTGATCGCGGAACCATTCAGTACGAATACCCGCCGTCAGATTGTCCTTAATATCGTAGGTTAAATGCATGTTGATGCCATACCATTGAGCATCTTGAAGCCCGGCACTCGTTAAGACCCCATTAGCGTAACCATGATCATGTTGCAACATCAGATGGGTTTTATCAGTGATATTATGCTTGAGCACGATGCTGTACAGCCCCCATTTCTTGCTGCTCTGTTCTGAAGTATCACCATAGGTTCCGCTGACATTGGCCGAGGTCCCCTTGTCATCACTGGTCCAGGTCGCACCGGCTAAGCCGCCCCAGTTACCCAATTGCTGGTTAAAGTTACCATCCCAACCACCGGTCGCGCTGCCCGTGGTCGCGCCCCCCATAACTGCCCAATTTTTATCAACCATATAGTTACCCATCACCCCGGTATGGGTGAACGGTTCGCCATATTGCATGGTGTAAGCATGAGTATAGAAAAAGTTATCTGGCGCTGGAACTGTCTCGTAACCGATTGGCGTATAAAAGTGACCGGCCTTGATATTCAAACCATTGCCGATAGGTGCATAAGCCTCGGCATAAGCCTGCGGCAGTGCAATGTCGTAAAAACGGTTGCTGTCGCTGCCGAGTAAATTTAGATCCCAATTGCCTCGATTCTTAGCAAGTCCGCTATTTACATCGGTTGCGGGAACGCCATAAGCCTGAGTAAAAATAGAATCCGTACCAAACATCGCATCGAAACGTCCGCCTAAATCCCAGGCATCACCTTCTGCTGCCACAGCGCGTTGTACGAATATATTCAATTGATTCAACTGGAATTCGGCAGAGCGATCACCGAAGGTAACCGGGCCGTTGAAGTTGTTGTCCGGGCTTGCCGCGTTGTAGGTAATACCGGCATTAGCCCAACCGCCTACTTTCAAACCAAGATTTTTCATGAACTGGCTTTCGTTGGGGTCACCTACTGTTTCGAGCAAAGTGCTAGCCTCGGTCAAACTTTTCGCCTGTGCCACACCAAAAACAGAAACCAGCGCTATTCCTAAAGCCAATGGCTTTAGTTTGAAACGGTTATTGTTTAGATGGTTTTTCATATTATAGATCCTTAAATTTATTAAACTTAAAGCAGAATGCCCGCTTTACAACCAAAGACAAGTAGGATGCCAACTGTACTTGTATTATAGATTTTCGCTAGTTCCCAAGCTTTCGGGGTTCCCAATCTGGAGATTGGGAACCCGCGCAACCAGAACATAGTTATCCCTTACTTAAGGCGCTGATCCATTGCCAGATTCAATTTCAGCACGTTAACTCGAGGCTCGCCCAATATTCCCCATTGCCGGGCTTCTGTATAACGTTCAACCAATTCACGGATACTGTCCGGCGACATATGTCTGGTTAGAGCAACACGGCTGATTTGATAGGCGGCGGCAGCTGGACTGATGTGAGGATCAAGCCCGCTGGCCGAGGCGGTCACCAAATCCACGGGTATAGGTTCCGAATGGCTAGGGTCGGCATCGCGTAACGCTTTGATGCGCGCCTGAACGGCGTCTATCAGTGCAGGATTGATAGGGCCTTGATTGGAACCGCTGGATGCTCCGCCGTTATAGGGAGCGGGCGAAGTCGCTGAAGGCCGTCCCCAAAAATACTCGGGGCGACTAAACGCTTGACCGATTAATTCGGAACCGACCGGCTGCTCGTCACTGCCGAGCAAACTGCCGTTTGCCTGGCTGGGGAAGACGATTTGTGCAATGAACGTGACGGCCAATGGATAGGCGACGCCGGTCAGCACCGTAAAGAACAATAGCATGAGTATTGCAGGTTTGATGTGGTTGGTCATTGATGACTCCTTTTTTTGTTCTTTAATTAAAACGATAACGCAGTTAAGCCAAGATCGATCAGCTTAATGCCTATAAACGGCACTATGACGCCGCCGACACCGTAAACCAGCAAGTTATTGCGCAGCAGTGCTTCCGCGCTT
>JALNYY010000255.1 GCA_023229605.1 Methylobacter sp. | reverse complement strand
TTTAAGAGTTCTCGACTTAGCTTGGCCAGATCACTTGGGGATTTCAAGCCTCGCCCTAACTCTTGCATGGCTGAAATCAATTTGGGGTCTTTAATCAGGTTGCTCATTTTCTCTCCTTAAAGTGCCGTATTGTACGGCTCTGAAAATAAGCGGTTACACGATTTTATTTACACCCCCCAATCCAGATTTCAACCATTTTCGACGTCGAATCCGTACCGCCTCAAGGCATAGGTTCTGCTGTTTTGCCACGTCTTGAATCTTCTGTCCTGTAGCCAACAATAAAATTATCTGTGCCCGATCTCTTTCCCGCCAATCTGTGCCTTTCTTAAAAATCGCCTGCAGGCAATCTCAATCACTCTCTGTTAATTCAATGCGTACAACCCGCGCCACTTATTTCTACCGTCCTTACTTTAAAAGGCGGACAGTCTATAACAAATCAATTTATTGCGAAGCACTTAACACGGTAGTAATCACACAATCAGAAACCCAAAAACAATACTCAGTTGGTGTTTGGTCTGCTGGTGGCGGAGATATAAAGAATTCGGTCGCTGATTATTACTTCTGCAACGGTCCAAAAAACATAAACCCTAATTAAAACCAAAGCCGGGCATAGCCCCGATTTTTTTATGCGTGATGATCGGCAGGTGTTGCGGGTGAGTTTTTCATTTTTCATTTGCGAATCATGATAAGTTAGTGATGCATTTTTTTGTAAATTTTCATGCTTGCCTGTGGGCAACTGATAGAAAATATCAGGCCATGTAGCAACAACAATAACATTAGTAACTGATGTTACGCAGCCATCACTAAATTCGGTTATTCTGTGGGCATGAAAAAAGCAGAATTAGAGTTATACACAGATTATTTAATAAGCACGTTTGGAGCGGCAACAGCCACAGGGTTATCATCGATGGTGGATGGTGATGTGAGCCATGACCGAGTGACACGTTTTTTATCAGAGCGCGAATACACGTCGCGAGACTTATGGCGCCAGGTAAAATCGACAGTTCGCCAGATAGAGCGAGAAGACGGCGTGTTGATTTTCGACGACACCATCCAGGAGAAGGCCTGGACGGACGAAAATGAGGTGATGTGCTGGCATTTCGATCATTGTAGCGGGCGTTCGGTACGGGGGATCAACTTGCTGAATGCCCTGTATTACAGCGGCGATGTATCGATTCCGGTCGCGTTTGAACTGGTGCGAAAACCGCTGCAATTTTGCGATGTGCAAACGCGACAGGTGAAGCGAGCCAGTGAGGTGACCAAAAACGAATTGATGCGGGACATGATAGCCACTTGCCTGAATAACACCTTGAAATTTCGTTATGTGTTGATGGATAGCTGGTTCGCTTCCGTGGAAAACTTCGAGTTTATTGTGAAAAAGAAAAAGCATTTTATCGCTGCGCTCAAAGACAACCGTCTGGTCGCTTTAAGCGCAGCCGATAAGAAGCAAGGTCGCTTTGTACGGATTGATACGCTGGAATTATCGGATAAACAGGTCGTGCGCGGCTGGCTAAAAGGCTATGCAAATGAGGTCCTTTTAGTTCGGCAAGTCTTTACAAACAAAGACGGCAGCACGGGGTTGTTGAATCTGGTCTGCAGCGATTTGACGTGCAACGGCGACACGATCGCGACAATCTATCAAAAACGATGGAAAGTTGAAGTGTTTCATAAATCCTTGAAATCCAATGCCGCATTGGCAAAGTCGCCGACCCGCAGGATCACCACGCAAAACAACCATGTGTTTATGGCGATTTACGCGGTATTCAAGCTGGAATGCCTGAAGTTAAAACACAAAACGAACCATTTTGCGTTGCGAGCTAAGCTCTTTATTAAAGCAACCCGCCAAGCCTATGCAGAACTTCAGACTCTGCAGGCTGCGTAACATCAGTTATGAGAATAAAAGATGAAATCGGCGAGTTTTGTGCAGAAGGCCGTATCGGTATTGAATTCATGAATAACCGAGTTATACCATTGCTTGATGTGCAAGAAAATATCGTAATGGACTTCGATGGGGTGAGAAGTATGAATAGTTCGTTTGCAAACGCATTATTTGCTAATCTAGCAAGGAAATATGGAAAAAGAATAATTACTAGACTGGTATTTAAAAATATCAGGGATAACGTAAAAAATGAAATAATTGGCGGTTTGTCTTTTGGACTTAAGGATGTTGCTAGATAGAAAAAAACAGATCAGTTAATTGGTAATAAGCCTATTATTTGTGATTTACCCCTATTTGGACAGCTTAGAGCTGTCATAAAATTGCGTCTTTTGGCTCGTAAAAGGGTATTCGATGCTTGCACAATTTCACCTAAAAAATACCAACACACTTTAGAGAAAGGCTTGAGTTTAATTGTCATACACTTTTGTCGGCCCAAGCTTACTTTCATAAACGGTTAATAACCGATCCCTAAGCTGTTCGGCGACAACTATCTTGACCGGTATTAGGCATAATCACCACCAACCACAGAATGTGGCTTTTCCTTAACTCGGTAGCAATAAACCCGAACTGCACCCGCTTTATGTTGATCTGCTGCTAGCGTGGAATTTGTATTTTTCGTTTCAACTTTCGTTTTTTGCGGGGGAACCGGGGGAACCGCCATTGTTGGAAACGATGTCGGTTTTGCCCGTTGAGAAAATAACCCTTCAAGCATGGTCATTCCCTGAGGGCTGAACCCAATACAGGCTGTGCTTGCCGCCGGTTATCGCGGTCTTTTTGGAGCGTTTGCCGTGCTCTTTTTCGACGATCCAACTAGCACTGTCCAGCGCATCCAATGCCCGGTTAAAGTCGTAACTGCCGCCCGCCTCTTTCAGTGCAGCACTGCTGGTGTGGGTTTATTTTTTACAGCCATGGATTTTAATCCTTATTTTGCATGAATATCACATGTGCCTGTTTTAGCCGCGTTGCTGTTGCTGTTGCTGTCTGTTTGTCGGTTGTTTCCCTCATAAAGTGTGCTGTGTATGGTTACAGTAGGTGTGTATCAAAATGAGTCACCCAAGGGTTTTGTAAGCCATTGATTTTTTCAGGTTGCGTGGGCTAGATTGATTCACAA
>JALNYY010000097.1 GCA_023229605.1 Methylobacter sp. | reverse complement strand
TTTAGCTAACATAACATTTTACTAACCAATTGATTCAAGATGATTAAAAAAATTCCGAGGGTTTGGGCTTAGAACCCCTAAAGCTTTGGTTATGTTGTTCATGATAAACCTCTTTGATCAATAAAAGTGATAACGTTGTATTCCAGTTTACGACCGGAAAAAAGTTGGCGATGTTTGATTTAAGTCATGGTTTCCTCCTGCTAGCGTTGAAGTTTCAAGCGGTTTTACGTTCGATGATAGTGCCTTTGACCAGTGCATAAATCGCCGGAATAACGATCAGTGTCAACAGCGTTGACGACACCATGCCACCCACCATCGGTGCGGCGATACGGCGCATGACCTCCGAACCGGCTCCTGTTCCCCACATAATGGGAAGCAGTCCCGCCATGATGGCGACGACCGTCATCATCTTCGGTCGAACCCGCTCAACCGCGCCTTCCCGGATAGCGTCATAAAGATCGGTTCTATCCAATGGTTTGCCTTCCGCAGCCCTCCTCGCCATGACTTTTTCCAGAGCCTGATCGAGATAAATCAACATGATCACACCGGTTTCGGCGGCTACGCCTGCCAGCGCAATAAAACCGACGATTACCGCCACACTCAGATTGTAGCCCAGCCAGTACAACAGCCAGACCCCGCCTACCAGCGAAAAGGGCAAGGACAGCATCACGATGAGCGTTTCCGTGATACGTTTGAAATTAAGGTAAAGCAACAGAAAAATGATTAACAGGGTCATCGGAACGGCAATGGCCAGTTTGGCCTTCGCGCGCTCCATGTATTCGAACTGGCCGCTCCAGGTGACGTAATAGCCGGGCGGAAACTTTACCTGTTCCAGCACGGCGCGCTGCGCATCGGCCACATAACCGCCAATGTCGCGCCCCCGAATGTCGACATAGATATAGGCGGACAGCAGGGCGTTCTCGGTGCGGATGCCCGGCACGCCCTTGTCGAGAGTCACCCGGGCCAGCTGTCCTAACGGGATCATGGCTCCACCCGGTATCGGCACGAGGACCTGGGTAGCGATCATGTCGGGCGAATCGCGCAGTTCACGCGGATAGCGCACGATCACATTGAAGCGCTCCCGACCCTCCACCGTTGTGGTTACGGTTTCACCACCCAGAGCGGTGGCAATCACAGCCTGAAAATCGCCGACGCCGAGTCCGTAGCGGGCCAGTTGTTTCCGGTTGGGCTCGATGGTCAGGTAATAGCCGCCGGTAATCCGTTCTGCATAAGCGCTGGTGGTGCCCGGCACGGTTTTGACGACCGCTTCGATTTGGGTAGCGAGCTTTTCCATTTGTGCAAGGTCATTGCCAAACACCTTGATACCGATAGGTGTGCGGATACCCGTCGAGAGCATATCGATGCGATTTTTGATGGGCATGGTCCAGGCAATGGTCACACCGGGCATCTGTGTCGCCTTGTCCATTTCGGCAATCAGCTTGTCGGTCGTCATGCCAGGCCGCCACTGGGCTTCCGGCTTGAGATTGACCACCGTTTCGAACATTTCCAGCGGGGCCGGATCGGTGGCTGTTGAGGCGCGTCCGGCCTTGCCGAACACGGACTCAACTTCGGGGAAGCTTTTAAGAATGCGGTTATGCGTCTGCATGATCTCCGTCGCCTTGGTCACGGAAAGCCCCGGCAGGCTCATCGGCATGAATAACAAGGTGCCTTCATTTAATATCGGCATGAACTCGCTGCCCAGTTTCGATGCCGGATAGAGGGACGCTGCCAACGTGATAACCGCCACGGTAATAGTCAGTTTCTTCCAGCGCAACACGCCTTCTATAATCGGGCGGTACAGCCAAACCAACAGGCGATTCAGTGGATTGCGCTGTTCGGGTACGATGCGTCCGCGGATGAACAGCCACATCAACACCGGCACCAGAGTCACGGACAGAAACGCGGCACCGGCCATCGCGAAGGATTTGGTGTAGGCCAAGGGTTTAAACAACCGGCCTTCCTGCTCTTCGAGGACAAAAACGGGCAGAAAGGAGACGGTAATCACCAGGAGGCTCAGGAACAAAGCGGGGCCGACTTCCTTGGCGGCTGTGATCATCAGGTCGAGGCGGTTGGCATCAGGTGCGGCCCGCTCCAGATGCTTGTGGGCGTTCTCGATCATCACGATGGCGGCATCCACCATGACGCCGATGGCGATGGCGATACCGCTGAGACTCATGATATTGGAGTTGATGCCGAGCCCGTGCATGACGATGAAGGCGATCAGCACACCGACCGGCAGCATCACGATGGCTACCAGGGCACTGCGCACATGATAGAGAAACAGTACGCAAACAAAAGCGACTATGAGGCTTTCCTCGATCAATTTGTCGCGCAGGTTCTCAATGGCTTTGAGAATCAGCACAGAGCGATCATAGACGGGCGCTATGGAAACGCCCGCCGGTAAGCCGGGTGCTATTTCCCGGAGTTTGGCTTTGACGTTATTGATGACCTCCAGCGCATTCTGTCCGTAACGGGCAATGGCAATGCCCGAAACTACCTCGCCTTCGCCGTTCAGTTCGGTGACCCCCCGGCGCTCGTCCGGCCCCAATTCCACGCGAGCCACGTCGCGCACGAGTACAGGCGTGCCGCCTTCGGCCTTCACGACCAAATCCTCAATATCCTCAATACCGCGCAAATAACCTTTGCCGCGCACCATGTACTCGGTTTCCGTCATCTCCACCACGCGTCCGCCGACATCGCGGTTGCTTTCTGCAATCACCCGGCTCACCGTGGATAACGGGACAGCATAGGCCTGGAGCTTGCGCGGATCGACGATTACCTGATATTGCTGAACGAAGCCGCCGACGCTGGCAACTTCGGCCACGCCATGCGCCTTGGTGAGCTGATAACGGATAAACCAGTCCTGAAGCGTTCTTAGCTCCGCAAGTGAATGTTGAGCGCCAACGACCACATATTGAAACACCCAGCCGAGCCCGGTGGCATCGGGGCCTAGCGTGGGTGTTATGCCTTTCGGCAAGCGGCTGGAGGCAAAGTTCAGGTATTCCAGCACCCTCGATCGCGCCCAGTAAACATCAGCGCCATCCTCGAAAATGATGTATACGAACGAGACGCCGAAGAACGAAAAGCCGCGCACGACTTTGGAGCGCGGCACGCTCAACATGGCCGTGGTCAGCGGATACGTCACCTGATCCTCGACGACCTGTGGAGCCTGACCTGGATACTCGGTGTAAACGATAACTTGAACGTCGGACAAATCAGGCAAGGCATCGAGCGGGGTTTTTATGACGGCATAAATACCCGCAATGACGATAAATACCGTTGCCAGCAGAACCAGAAAGACGTTACGCGCCGACCATTCAATAATTTTTCCCAGCATCTTACATTCCTCCTTGATGCTCTTGTTCCCCGGCAGGCGGTGATGGCGGTTCGGCTGGGATAGTGCTGGATGTTTTTGCATTGGCCGGTTCAAAACCACCTAAAGCGGCATCCAGGTTGCTCTCGGCATCAATCAGGAAGTTTGCGCTAACCACAACGCGTTCCTGCTCATGCAGACCCTCCAAAATCTCGGTCATCTCTTCGCCGCGAATACCTATTTTAACCGGCCGGGGTTCGAATCGCCCTTCGCCGCGATCGACCAGCACAAGCGTGCGCCGGCCGCTTTCCAAAACCGCCGATCGCGGCACGGCGAGCGCTGTGTGTGCTTGAGTAGCGATCTCAAGCTGGGCATACATCATCGGTTTTAGGAGGCCGTTGGGGTTAGGTAATTCGACACGGACCTTGACTGTGCGTGTTGCGGGGTTAAGCGTGGGATAAATGAATCCAACCTTGCCTTTAAAGGTGCGTCCGGGATAAGCATCGAAGGTAGCCAAAACCGTTTGCCCCAGCGTGATAAGGCCTATGTCTTGCTCATAAACTTCGGCAATAATCCATACTTGAGATAAGTCCGCTATTTTAAATAGCGTATCCCCTGCCATGGCGCGTGCGCCAGCAACTACCGATTTTTCCATGATAATGCCGGTTGCCGGCGAGCGCACGACCACGGCTTGCCGCACCTTGCCCTGTTGTTTCAGATGCATCAGTTCAGACTCCGAGATACCCCAGTTACGCAGGCGCTCCAGACTGCTTTCTGTCAGGTTCTTCATCCCTGATTGCAGCCATGCCTCGCTATTGCCAAGTGCGGATTGGCTGTTCCTGGCAGTCAGATATTCATGTTGAGCAGAAACCAATTCCGGGCTATACAGATCGAACAGGGGTTGACCTAACGTTACGGACTGCCCGGTAGTATTTACATAGAGTTGCTCAATGAAGCCATTGAAACGGAGGGTTACGTTATAAAGCCGCTGCTCGTCGGCTTCGACAATGCCGACGGCACGTACCGTGTGCGCGATTCGGGTATTTTCCACCGGTGCTGTTTTTACGCCGAGCCGCTGGATTTTTTCAGTGCTCACATGAAGCAGCTGAGCTTCGTTATGATTTTCCCCTTCCGCGAACACCGGAATGTAATCCATGCTCATTGAATCTTTCTTCGGTACTGACGAGGTATCGGGTAATCCCATCGGATTGCGGTAGTACAAAATCTTCTTTTCTGGTTTCGATGTGCTGTTTTCAACGGCTGACCCCGTGTTCGAAGTAGGCGCGGATTCTTTATAAACGGGGATATAATCCATACCCATCTCATCCTTTATGGGTACCGGCGAAGTCACTGCCGGATTCATCGGATGGCGGTAAAAAACAGGCTTCTGCTCGGCTTTCCCGGCAGTAGCCGCAGTGCTGTCACTATGTTGCAAGGCCAGCCAATAACCGCCTGCTGCGCCCAGCCCTGTAGCGACAAGCGCCGTAAATAGAATCGCTTTGTTCATAATGTGTCCCGCCCAAGCGCTGCTTTCAACTGGGCTAACGCCTGATGAGCATCTGCCAACGCCTGCCAATATTGCATCTGGAAATCAAACCAGGCATTTTTGGCCTGGATCACCCTCTGAAAATCCGTCTTACCCACCTGATAGGCGGTAAGAGCAGCGCTGACGTTTTGCTGTGCGAGCGGCAGCATACTGTTTTTCAACAGCTCAAACTGTTCACGGCTACCACGGTAAAGGGCCAGCGATGCGCTGATTTCGGCCTGGATTTCCCGCTGTGTTTCATCCAATGCGTAACGTTCTTTCAGTAGTTCGCTGCGCCGCTGATCGACCGCTTTCGCCTGCTTGCGATCGGTGTAAATGGGCAGGGTCATACTGAGCTGAACACTGGCGAAATCGCTACGGCTTTGGCCGTTCGGGGTATTCTGGCGGAACGAATAAGCCGTTCCCAGCGTAAAATCCGGATAGTAATCCTTTTTCGCCAGTTCCAGTCTGGTTTGCGCTGCGTCGATGGCTTTCTTCTTCTCAGCCAGAAGCGGCCGTGATTCCTGGAGATCGGTAGCGGATTGAATTTCCGGTAAATGGGTGTCCAAGTCGTCAGGCAGTCTGATTGCATTGTCCGCGGCCTGGTTAAGCAGCGCGTTCAGACGCGCGATTTCAGCATGGTGCATACCGGCGTGTTGGGCTTTTTCCTTGGCCAATTTGGCCTGTTCCAATAGAGCTGTCAGGACGTCTTGCTGAAGCCCCTCGCCTACACGGTATTGAGTATTGGCTATCTCTACCAGTTGCTTGAGCAGTTGCTCGGTATCCTCGATGATGAGCAGTGCTTGGTGCATGGATACCAATTGCCACCAGCGGATGGTGACATCGCGGGCAAGCAGCAGACGGGCTTCCTCGACGGTGTTGACAGCGGCTTCCGCCTCGAAGGTGGCGGCTTTTTCCCGTAACGCCAGCTTGCCGGGAAAGGGGATCGACTGATTGATCCCTACTTCCAACATCGTCATATCCTCTTTATGGAGGTTGAGACCGTTGGCCGTGGGCAGGTTAAGCGCCCCAAAATTGAGTGTGGGTTCGGGTAAGGTTCCTTCTTGCGAAGGAATCGCCGCCATCGCTTCGGCGCGTGCCTTGATTTGGGCAAGGCTGGGATTGTCTTCCAGGGCAATGGCGACTGCCCGTTCCGGACTCAGAATGGCGTCGTCAGCCAGAAGTGTGGTTGAAAATAAGGCCAGACACAAGAAGACGGCCACCGACACCACAAAATGGCAGGACTGCCGATTTGCACGCACAGCGCCCGCAGGGTGCGACATAGGGATATGCCGCATGAAAGACGCACGGCATGGCAGCCGCCGGGATATTACAGAATACATAGAGTTTTCCTTACAATCGAAAAACAGGCTCCGCTCCACAAGGCGCGGAAACCCTTGGCGCTTTAAAGAGCGCAGTTCGGCTTCGAGAGTAAGGCTAGTTCAGAAGAGTACAATAACGATAGATTAGCAGAATCCGCCTGCCAATCGGTGGTGCTTTAGCGTGAGAAATACGCTGGATGGGGACGTGGTAAAGTAAATATCCGATTAACCCGATCAGGCAGAGAATGAAGATCGGCATCTGGGGTATATCTATCTTGAAACTGAAAGCCGAGTTAGGCTTGGAATCCAGACAAGGTTTGAAAGCACAGTCTTGAGTGGGCATGGTGGTATGCCCCTGATGTTTCGGAGAGGGATTACCCTGCTCCGAACAGCCTGCCGGCATGGCGTCGGAGGAAGACACCCGCCATTGACTTGGCATTGAACAGGTTGCTGAAATCAGCAAAGAAAGCCAGCTCACCAGTAGCACGAACACCAGGACGTGCAGGTAAGGACGGTTTCTTGGCGAACGCAACGTATTTAGCACAAGTATCTCTTTACGGAGGAATCTTTAAGGTTTACTGTAACACACTCAGTGTGTTACTGGAATCGAATAATAAAAATAATCGTGTTATTAAAAGCCCTCGGCAGTTAGGCTATTTATGCCCATGATAGGTTTTATTCTTTATATCATGACCTAAATTCAAGTATTTGTCAGACTCATTTAGCATTGGAAGAGGCTAAGGCTTGAATGCTTTTTAGCGATAGGATACACTCATCACAATGAATAATATGCTACGTCGCTCCAAAACCTGGCTCTCTTTTGTGCTGATGCTCGCGGTTCTAGGCCATTTCGGCCTGGGCCATAGCGATGCTTCGGCCTTTGTGCTGTGTTTCGGGACGGACGGTCATGTAGCTGTGGAGCGTGCCAGCCACGACCATGGGGCCGATACCGGCGCCTATTTCACGGACATGGCTTCGCCTTGCGAGGACATTCCCGTGGTCGACGATGACCACGGCACTCATATTCCCCTGACAGATTTATCCAAAGCATCGGTCGATCTTGGACTTTTGCCTCTGGTTTTCCTCGTTTTTCTCCTTATCCCCTATGCCAGGGTCATTACACAGCGGCCTTTTTTCCCCGATCCGCTGTTCACCGATTCCCGACTGCTTGGCCTACGCAGTACTGTTCTTCTGATTTAGCCCGCTCTTCATAGCCGCAATCCGCCGTCGATAATGTAGGTTTAGCGCTTGCTTGTCTACTGCGTTCGTTCATGCTACGGAGAGACTATTCATGTACTCAAATTATGCGCTGCCCTTTGGCATCGCTCTCAGTGTAATCATCGCCACCAGTCCGGTCGGCGCTAATCCGACAGACAAGACAATGCCGCTCGTCCACCTGGAAGACCAGAATAAGGCGGATCGCGCTCCACGAAGCCCGTCCGCCGAACCGACCGGATCTCTCATTTTGCCTCAAGTACTGGCGCTGACTTTAACCGGAAACCCGGAATTAGCGGCTTTTTCCGAGGAAATTCGCGCACGGGAAGCCGCTGCGCTGCAGGCGGGTCTGTTGCCAAACCCGGTGTTTGGTGCAAATGCGGCTAACTTTGGGAACGCAGCTGCTAGAGGGTTCGACGGGGATGTCGTGACGTTGCAACTGAGTCAATTAATCGAGCTAGGCGGCAAACGTACCGCCCGTATTCAGGTCGCACAGATCGGGCAGGAAGTCGCTAGTTGGGATTATGAAGTCCAGCGCGTGACGGTATTGGCCCGCGCGGCACAGGCCTTCATTGATGTGCTTGGCGCCCAGGCGCGTACCGAATTGGTGAAGCATTCCCTGGAGCTTGCGGAAAAAGTCGTCCACACCGTCAGTAACCAGGTCAAGGCTGGAAAAGTTTCACCGGTTGAAGCCACCCGCGTCGAAGTTGCTTTGGCGACAGCCAAAACCGAAATGATGCGCACCGAACGGGAACTGGAAACAGCCAGAAGAAAGCTTGCCGCATTCTGGGGCAGTACGGTCCCGAAATTTTCAACAGTACAGGGCGATCTCGAAGCCATTCAAACGTTACCTTTATTGGCGTCGCTGACTGAGCGGTTGAAGCAGAGTCCGGAACTTGCCCTCTGGACGTCCGAACTGTCCCGGCGCCAAGCGCTGCTGGAAGAGGAAAAAGCCAAAGCCGTACCCGATTTAACCGTGACCCTCGGCGGCAGCAATTATCTGCATAACCAGGATTATGTCATGAATGTGGGTGTTTCCATGCCGCTACCGGTTTTTGACCGGAATCAGGGCAACATTCAGCAAGCCGAGCGGCGGCGCAGCAAGGCTGAAAACGAACAGCAGGCCACTCAAGTCCGAATCGGCACTGATCTCAATGCGGCTTATCTGAACCTCGATGCAATTCATGCCGAAGTCGAGACTTACCGCTCCACTATTCTGCCCGGAGCCGAGAGCGCTTATCAGGCCGTGCAAGAAGGCTACCGGTTAGGAAAGTTTGCCTTATTGGATGTGCTGGATACCCAACGGACGTTTTTTAATGCCAAAGGCCAATATTTGCGCGCCTTGGCCGCCTATCATCAAGGTGTCGCCGATATCGAGCGGCTCATCGGCGGCGCTCTCAACGAGGACTCAAAATGAACAAAAAATCTTTACTCATTATAAGTGGTTTATTAATTATCGGCATAGTGCTGGCCGGCCTGATTCTCACCTTGAAGGTATCTACCGTTACCGATGAAGAACATGCCGGATCCGCCGAACACAGCGAAACATTTCCGCGTGGACCTCATCGCGGCAGGTTGTTATCCAAAGACGACTTTGCCCTGGAGGTCACGATCTATGAAACGGGCGTTCCGCCCCGGTTTCGCGTTTATGCCTACCGGAACGATAAACCGCTGTCGCCTGAACGGGTGCAACTGGACATTACCCTGCATCGTTTCGGTGGACGGACCGAGCGGATCCGGTTTAAACCGGAAGCCGGCTATCTACTTGGAGAAGCGGTTATTGAAGAGCCGCATTCGTTTGATGTGAACATCAATGCCGGTTTTGACGGCAAGACTTATCCATTCACTTATTCACAGGTGGAAGGACGGATTCAATTGAATGCCGCATCACTGCAAAGCGCCGGTATCACGATCGATACGGCAGGCCCGGCCAGCATCGAAAGTGTGTTGAAATTGCCAGGCACCATCGAGTTCGATCAGAACCGGCTGGCTCATGTTGTTCCTCGGGTCAGCGGCGTAGTGGTGGATGTCCGTAAGAAACTGGGTGAATCCGTTAAACAAGGAGAAGTGCTTGCCATTCTGGAAAGCCGTGACCTGGCGGATTTGAAAAGCCGATTGGCAACCGCGCGTAAACGCCTGGAACTTGCCCGTTCCTTATATCAGCGCGAAGAACGCTTGTGGCGTGAAAAGATTTCCGCCGAGCAGGATTATTTGAACGCCCGCACACAATTGGCAGAGGCGGAGATTGCCGTCACCACGGCTAATGACCAGTTGGATGCTTTGGGTATGCAAGCGGATAAAAGCGCACACGGTATCAGTCTGGCTCGCTACGAACTGCGTTCGCCGCTAAATGGAACCGTGGTTGAAAAACATCTGGTCGTCGGTGAAGCCGTTCAGGCCGATGCGAAAGTAATGGTCATTGCCGATTTAACCATGGTCTGGGGCAATTTCAGCGTGCCCGCGAACAATTTGAATCAGGTCAAAACAGGGCAGCAGGTACGCGTTAAAGCGCCGGAGTTGGGCTTGGAAACTGTGGCAACCATCGACTATATGGGTGCCTTGGTCGGTGAACAAACGCGTTCGGCACCTGCCCACGTTCATATCGATAATCCGGAGCAGCGCTGGCGGCCCGGCTTGTTCGTCAGCATCGAGGTGGTCGAAGCGGTAGCTACCGTGCCGTTAACGGTAGCGCTCGAAGGGCTACAAAACTGGCGAAATTTCGAGGCGGTGTTTGTTCAGGTTGGTGATCAATTTGAAGTGCGTCCGTTGCAACTGGGACGGCGGGATGCAAACCGGGCAGAGGTTCTACAAGGACTTGCTCCCGGAGAACATTATGCGGCGGCCAACAGTTTCGTATTGAAAGCGGAATTGGGTAAGGCCAGCGCGACTCACGATCATTAGGAGACATCATGTTCGAACGAATTCTGAAATTATCTATTCAAAACCGCTGGTTCATTATGCTTGCTACCTTAGCAGTGGCATCGTTGGGGATCTACAATTTCCAGCGCCTGCCGATCGATGCGGTGCCCGACATCACCAATGTTCAAGTGCAGATCAACACCTTTGCACCCGGTTATTCTCCGCTGGAGGCGGAGCAGCGTGTCACGTTTCCGATCGAAACGGTCATGGCAGGGCTTCCGGGCCTGGAACAAACGCGGTCGCTGTCCAGGTACGGCCTGTCTCAGGTGACCATTATTTTTAAAGACGCAACCGATATCTACTTTGCCAGGCAACTGGTCAGCCAGCGCATCCAGGAGGCGAAAAGCCAATTGCCGCCAGGACTGGAACCCGCTATGGGGCCGATAGCCACCGGTCTCGGCGAGATTTTTATGTGGACGGTGACGGCCGGGGTCGATGCGCGCAAAGCCGATGGCAGCCCCTACGATGAGACCGATCTGCGTACACTGGAAGACTGGGTAGTACGCCCCCAGATGCGGACTGTTCCCGGCGTCACCGATGTCAACGGCATAGGCGGTTATGTCAAGCAATACCACGTTACACCCGATCCTGCAAAATTGATCGCTTACGGACTGAGCCTGCGTGACGTAGTCACTGCGTTGACCAGTAATAATGACAATGTCGGCGCCGGTTACATCGAACATCACGGCGAACAATACCTGATTCGGGTGCCCGGCCAGGTAAAAAACCTTGAGGAAATCGGGCGCATTATCGTCGGAAATTACCAGGGGACGCCAATTTTCATCCGGGATGTGGCCGATGTGTTGATCGGCAAGGAACTGCGCACCGGCGCCGCCACCGAAAATGGCCGTGAAACCGTGCTCGGCACGGTGTTTATGCTGGTGGGCGAAAACAGCCGGACGGTTTCGCAACTGGCGGGTAACAAACTGGAGGTCATCAACCGCAGTTTGCCGGACGGCATCAAGGCTACGCCGGTCTACGACCGGCGCATTCTGGTCGATAAAACCATCGCCACGGTCAAAAACAATCTGCTGGAAGGCGCCCTTCTGGTCATTGCCGTGTTGTTTCTGTTTCTGGGCAATCTGCGCGCCGCATTGATTACCGCGCTGGTAATTCCTCTGGCGATGCTGTTTACGTTCACCGGCATGGTCACGCAAGGCGTGAGCGCCAATTTGATGAGTCTTGGCGCGCTGGATTTCGGCATTATTGTCGATGGCGCTGTGGTCATCGTGGAAAACTGCGTCCGCCACTTGGCGATCGAACAACATCGCCGACAGCGGCCGTTGTCATTGACCGAGCGACTCGATACAGTGTTCGGCGCCTCCCAGGAGGTGAGACGGACGTTACTGTTCGGTCAGGCCATTATTATAACGGTGTATTTGCCGATATTCACGTTGTCCGGCGTCGAAGGCAAAATGTTTCATCCTATGGCGTTTACCGTTGTGACCGCCTTGTTGGGCGCCATGCTGCTTTCCATTACCTTTATTCCGGCCGCGCTCGCGATCTTTATCGGCGAACGGGTTAACGATAAGGAAAATCCGCTGATGTGTTTTGCACAAAAAAGCTACCACACGCTGTTAGACCGGGCATTGACTAATGTTCCGGTGGTTTTGACGGGCGCTGTTGTACTGGTTGTCCTGAGTTTGCTGTTGTCCACGCGCATGGGATCGGAATTCTTTCCCACGCTGGATGAGGGCGATATCGCCCTGCATGCCCTGCGCATACCCGGAACCAGTTTATCGCAAGCGGTTGAAATGCAGCACACGCTGGAAAAAAAAATTACCACCTTTCCGGAAGTTGAGCATGTATTTGCCAAAATCGGCACGGCCGAGATCGCGACCGACCCGATGCCGCCCAGCGTGGCAGACACTTTAATTATGCTGAAGGACCGTTCTGAATGGCCCGATCCCGGCCGTTCCAAGGCCGACCTGGTGTCAGCGCTGGAACAGGCGGTCAAGGATGTGCCTGGCAACAACTATGAATTTACGCAACCGATCAAAATGCGCTTTAACGAGCTGATAGCCGGTGTTCGGGCTGATGTCGCAGTCAAGGTGTTTGGCGACGATCTGGAGAATCTACTGGAAATAGCCGAAGAGATGAGCCAGGTTCTGGAAAAGGTGCCGGGGGCTTCGGATGTCAAAGTCGAACAGGCGACCGGATTGCCGTTGTTGACCGTGCAGATGAAACGGGACATGCTGGCACGCTTCGGTTTGAATACCGCCGATGTTCAGGCGGCGGTGCAGGCGGCGATGGGCGGGGCCAAGGCTGGCGAGATTTTTGAAGGCGACCGGCGTTTCGATCTGTTGGTACGCCTGCCGGAAAAACTACGTAGCGACCCTGAGGCGATGCGGCAAATCCCCATTCCGTTGCCCGTCCGGCAACAGGATTCAATCCAACAAGCCTTTATTCTGCTTGGAACGGTAGCGGACTTTGAACTGACTCAAGGGCCCAATCAAATCAGCCGCGAAAATGGTAAAAGGCGGATTGTTCTGACCGCTAATGTGCGTGGCCGAGATTTAGGCTCCTTCGTGGCGGAAGCCCAGGAAAAAATCAACGCCAAGGTCAATGTACCCGCCGGATACTGGATTGCGTGGGGTGGCCAATTCGAGCAAATGATTGCCGCCACCGAGCGGCTGCAAATCGTGGTACCCGTGGCGTTGCTGATTATTTTTCTGCTGTTGTATGCCACTTTCGGTAATGTCCGCGACGGCCTTTTGGTATTCACCGGCGTGCCGTTCGCACTAACCGGTGGTATCGTTGCGCTGTGGCTACGGGGTATTCCCTTGTCCATTTCGGCGGCCGTCGGTTTTATTGCGCTTTCCGGCGTAGCCGTGCTCAATGGACTGGTATTGATTACGTTTATCAATAAATTGCGCCAGGACGGTTTAGCATTGGAACAAGCGGTTCGCGAGGGCGCGATGGTTAGATTGAGACCGGTATTGATGACCGCGCTGGTAGCTTCGCTGGGTTTTATCCCGATGGCGTTGGCAACCGGTACCGGCGCGGAGGTGCAACGGCCGCTGGCGACGGTGGTTATCGGCGGCATTCTGTCATCGACGCTGCTGACCCTGCTGGTGCTGCCGGTACTTTACCGGCTGGCCTATCAATTCAAACGTCCGGGTGGATCAAAGCCGGCTGCGTCTGCGGATGGTCCGCGAACCGGGCCGCTGGTCGGGGGCGAAGCGCATGTTACACGATAGCCAAGCCGGTGGGGCTGAAATTGAGACCGTAACAGACACTCTGAAAAAATGTCGCCAAGGTCAAGCTCTACCGCTAACCTTTTGTTTTATAAATATGAATGGTGTTTGCAAATTTTTTCTAATGTACTGACTCATTCACTGCTTTTACCTTACCGTTCTACTGTCTCCTAATGCCGGTGAACATGATGCAAATCGGGCGCATGGGTATGATTGTGTCTTACCGGCTCATGTGTATGCCGGTGACTGTGTGCGCCTGCCGGTATCGGGTCATGGCTGTGGCTGTGGTGTCCGTCATCATGAGTATGGGCGTGTTCATGCGCCAACGCCTCATGCTCGTGCTTGTGTTCGTGCCGTTCTGTGATGTGCAGCACGACACCGCCCAACATTAAGGCTGCACCGCCAAACATCCACGGGCTGAACCCGCGCTCCCCCAGTCCGAACGCGATGACCGCACCGATAAAGGGAGCGGTGGCGAACACGGAACCGGTTCGGGCGGCACCGAATGCACGTTGCGCCAGCAAATAGAACCGTAGACTGAGGCCGTAGCCGGTCGCGCCGATCAGAAAAAGACCGGCACCAGCGTCTAAGGACAATGTTGTTCCGCCGGTCGCGGCCGCAATCAAGAACGAGCAGGCCGCGCCCGCCGTAGCCTTGCCTAAGATCACCCGGCCGGGGTCAAGATCGGCGAGCGCCCGCGACAAGGTGTTATCCACGCCCCATGAGACGGTAGCCGCCATAACAGCCAGCAAGCCAATAACCTGCGTGGCACCATTCTCAACGCGGTCGAATACCAACAGGACACCGCCGCACGTTAAGAAGACTATCGCCAGCCCGACGCGGCGGTCAATGTGTTCCCGATACAGCAGGAAAGACAACAGCACAGTAAACACCGCTTCCTGCGTTAGCATGAGCGATGCGCTTATGCTGCCCGTGTGTTGCAGCCCCCATGCCAGCGCCGCCGGACCGATCATCGCGCCAAACAGCGCCATGAGTAAAAGGCGCGGCCAATGCTGTCGCCGCAAGGCAGCTTCTTTGGCCGCGCTGGAACGTAGCAATAACCCCGCGACAGCTGCCCCCGCATAAAGCATGGCCGCCGTCATCCAACCGCTTACACCGACGCCAAACCGTTGCACCAGTGGTGTGCTGGCACCGAATAAGAGCGCCGCTAGCAACGCCAAAAGTGCGCCACGCGCGGCGGGAAAATGTTTCACTTTGAGACCCCGATAACCCGGTTCGTGAGGGGCAGAATCAACTGGTGAGAGAGGCTGCCGAATTCCACAAAGCCGTGGTGGCGATAGAAGGCGGCGGCTTGATCGTCCTTGGCATCCACCACAAGGGCAAACACCGCCACTTCCGATCGGATCGCTCGCATCATGCCATCCCACAGGAGAGCGCCGCCGAGTTTCTGGCCGCGATAGTCCAAATGGACGGCAAGACGGCCGAGCCGGGCAACCGGCACGGTCCGGTAACGAGGCAACCGCTTTGCCAGCTGCTCCGGCACGTCAGCCAACGGGATGCTCCCGGCCGCAAGGGTGTAATAACCGGCAAGCCGGTGCGTGGCGACTTCGACGGCAACATAGCAGGCAGTCACGCGTCGGCGCACGTCTTGGCTGACCTGTTCGCGGAAATACTTGTCCAACGGCTCCACGCCACTCGAAAACCCCGTCCGGTCATGCTCGGAAGCAAGGGTCTCTATACAGAAACGAGCCGTCACTGGCCTTGAATCAATTCGGCGTGAGCCTTGGCGGCCCGTTGCAGAGCTGGAGTTGGTTCTGGCGGGTTGATCAGGAGATCAACGAAACGTCGTTGATCTTCAAGAGACAGGCGGATGATGCTGTTTTCCTCGATAATCCGTTGCGCTATTTCCTGTGCGGCGGCTACAACGAAGTCACTAACGCTACGCCCTTGGAGTTCAGCCGCGCGTTTAATGACGGCCAACACGTCCGGAGAGAGCCGGGCTTCGAACCGGGAGCTGCGGGTGGTATCTCTTGGCATTAGGGTGTCCTCGCTTTCATATTAATAGATTGTACGGGGTTTCGCCGGACAATGTAAAGATTAATCTGAGGGCTGGTTTTCCATTTTCAGCTCAACCCTAAACAGCTTTAACAACTCTGGGTCAGTACATTGTACAGGCGGCCAGAGAGGAGTTAGAGAAATAAAGGAAAGCCCAACTTTTTAACCCTATCGGGTGCAACAAGGTTTCTGCTGCTGGATTGGTGGACACTTAACCGTGCCGTAAGAACAAAACACGCAGCAATCCCCTTGCTTGGGTTTGAGCAGAGTTCCGCAGGATTTGCATTCATAGAAAAACTGGCAGGCATCGGTCGGCATGGTTTCCGTTTCGGCATGTCCACAGTGCGGGCAGGTTATCATCGAGTCCAGAATCACGCCATTCATTTTCCATCCCCTTTGACGGTGGACGGATACCCGGCAGCCTTGGTCGCCTCAGTCAATTTGTCCGCCGTGGTCGCCGTATCGTCGAATTGCACCGTCGCGGTCTTACTCGCGTAATCGACCGAGGCCTGTTGTACGCCGGGAACGTGTTCAAGCGCTTTTTTGACAGTGATCGGACAGACGGCGCAGGTCATGTTTTGTATATCGAGCGTAACCGTGCGGGACGCAGCCAGAGCCATGCCGGACGTAACGGCAAACGCCAGAAAAAGCAAAAGGATTTTGTTTTTCATCAGTTTTTCCTCAATAGAACAATGGGGCGAACCACGGCAACGCCAGCAAACCCAATAAAGGGATGGTCACTCCCCAAAAAATTAAGCGCTGCTTGCGGATGACTTCATCATCGGCGCACGGTTTGCCGGGTTCGCATGTCTGGGTTGTCAGGTAGAGCTTGCGGAACGACAAACCAATGAAAAGCAATGCCAGACCCATGAAGACCGGCCGCACCGGTTCGAAGGCAGTCAGATTGGCCACCCAAGCCCCGCCAAGACCAAGGCTCAGCAACACCAAAGGGGCGACACAACACAGGCTCGCGCCTATCCCGGCAAGAACGCCAGCAATCATGGCTTGTTTCTGGTTCATGGCAGTGGTTCCCAAACGATTTCGAGAAGTTTATTATAAGTTCCGTACCTAGATACGGAGTCAAGCCTTATGACACAGGAAAGTTTTACTATCGGCGCACTGGCCAAAAGAGCCAGAGTAAACGTAGAAACCATTCGCTTTTATCAGCGGCGTGGTTTGCTGGTGGAGCCTGAAAGGCCGCTTGGGGGTATCCGGCGCTACACCGAGCTAGATGTACGGCGGGTTCGGTTCATTAAACAAGGCCAGAAACTTGGCTTTTCGCTCAATGAGGTTTTGGAGTTATTGAGTCTTGAGGATGGGCAACATTGCCGGGAAGCAAAAGAAATCGCTCTTAGAAAGCTTACTTTGATTCGTGAACGCATTGAAAGCTT